>CBFGQN010000024.1:0-15549 GCA_965650895.1 uncultured Ignavibacteria bacterium
ATCGGGACGTGACCGTCCGGGAGGGAGAATTCATTATCGTCCCCCGGGGCGTGGAGCATTGTCCCGTTGCCGAGGACGAAGTCCACATCATGCTCTTCGAGCCGGCCTCGACGGTGAATACCGGCACGGCGGGAGGGGAGAGGACGGTGGAAAGTCCTGAGTGGATATAAACCCTCTATATCTTGATCGAACACCCGATCGCCTTCGTCTCGGTCACTTCCGGCGTCCGTCCGGCCAGCAGTGCGTCGACGGCATCTTCCACGTAGCGTTTGGTGACCGCTTCGGGATCACGCACATTGTCGTCCACCGCGCCGATGTAGGCGACCCTGTTCCCGGCGTCGGTTTTCTGCAGGACAAAGATGTGGGGCGTCTTCGTTGCGCCGTATTGCGGGAAGATCTTCTGCCCCTCGTCCAGCAGATAGGGAAACGTGAATCCTTTCTCCTCGGCCCGCACCTTCATGTTCTCGAAACTGTCGTCCGGATAGCTCGCCGGGTTGTTCGGGTTGATGGCGATCACCGGGTATCCTTTCCCTTTATACTTTTTATCGAGCGCAATAATCCGGTCCTCGTTCGCCACCGCGTAGGGACAATGATTGCAGGTGAAGACGACGATGAAGCCCTTCGCATCCCCGTAGTCGGCAAGGGAGACGAACGAATCGTCGATGTTCTTCAGACGGAAGTCGGTCGCCATGTCCCCCACTTCGTAGCCGTTCTGTTCGGAGGTCGTTTTCGCTCCGCTCTGTTCCGCGTTCTCGCGTGAGGAGTTGCAGGAAGTCAGCAACAGCGGAAGCAGAAGAAGAATGTATGTCGGTTTCATGATCGTGATGTGCCTGCAGTTTGAATGTCTATGTCTCAGAATTCGTTGATGGCGCTTTGCAGTTCTTCAAGGGTGAAGGACTGCTCGTAAAACGCCCGCTTCTTCCCCCTGTAGATCAGCGTCGCCGGAATCGCCCCGCTCCACTCCGGATCGACCTCCGGAATCCAGGCGTTCGCGTCGGGTGCGTCCAGCAGAATGACGTCGGAGCGGAGCTCTCTCTTACGGATGAAGGGAATTACCTGCGATGTGATCTTGTCCGGGAAGTCGAGACTGACCAGCAGGACCTTCAGCGGCTTCTCCCGGTATTCCTCCCCGATCCGCTCGAAGTACGGCAACTCCTTGATGCAGGGGGCGCACCAGGTGGCCCAGAAATTCACGACGTAGAGCGTGTCGTCATCCCGGTTGATGAAGGGACGGAAGTTCTCGAAGTCGTAGACCTCAACCGCCGTCCCCTCGCTCCGGACGACATCGATCGGATTTCGCTCGAACGTCGTCCCGGTCCGTTTGCTGCATGAGATGAGAAACGGAATGCCGGCAAGCAGCAGACCGAAGAACATGATCCGAACGTATCGCTGAAATCCGATCGACATGAGCGCGTGATCTCGTGAAACCGCACCTCTGTGTGAATGAAGAATACCCCGACCTTCCTCCTCTGTATACCGGGAATATAAAACTTTGTGGTTCTCCGTCTCCTCCGTGCCCTTTGTGTTATAGAGACAGCCGGTCAGATGTGATGAAGCGCGAGGGAGAAGGATATCCTGATGTCGGCTGCGATAGCGGTTCGCCCGATGTGGCACCGCAACCTGTAGTCTTCACCACCAAGGCACAATCCGCCGAGGCGGACACCAAGGATCACCAAGGCGTTTATACACCTCGCCGTCAGAATTTGCATGCTCGCTCCTTATCGTACTGGACTGCGATGCTCTTCTGATCCTGCTCATTCTCTCTCTCTCTCCACATGCCGGGACTATAAAACTTTGTGGTTCCCCGTGTCCTTCGTGCTCTTTGTGGTATCTCTTCAATCCCGCCGGATGCACTTCCGAACACCCGATGTCTACTCACTCCTCCCGCATCATCTCCTCAAATGCCTCAACCGCCTCCCGATCGATCTCCGAGACGCTCTCTTTCACTCCGCTCACCTTCCGCACGATCATCCGCTCCATGAAGTTCATCTCCTCCAGAATAAGCTCTCCGCCGAAAAGTCCGTTTGCTCTGGAGGCCTTCCGCAACGTCTCCGGAAATGCGTTCTCGAACTCTTTCTTTCCTTCGGTTTTGCTCATGAAGCAAAGGAACAGACCGAGCCTCTTCTTCAACAACTCCTCTTCATGCTCCTCACAGAACTTCCGGATCTCCTTCTGGATATGCCCCATATAGATCGATCCGCCGATGATGACGGTCGTAAACGCTTCCGGATCGGGGACGCTCTCCTCCTCCAGGTTGACGAGCGTTCCTTCTCCTCCGGCCACTACCCGGTTCAACTCTTCGGCTATCCGGCGCGTGGTGCCGTGGCGACTCATGTAGACGATCAGATAACTCATGCTTTTCCTTCGATTGTTGTTGGTGTTCTGTTCGATATGTTTTTCCGGAACCTTGCCAGCAGCCAGAGACTGAACAGGGCAAGCGTTCCCATGATAAAGGTGACCGAGAGATCAGCCTCGACCCCCCGACTCCGCATCACCAGAATCAGTCCGCCGATCGTGATGTTCATCAGGACCGTGAAGGTCAGGAAGACCGGAGCCAGGGAGAATCCGAACGGATGACGCTTCAGGACCAGGAGTCCGGCGATCAGGAGTCCGGGGAGGAAGACTGCGAGATCGAGGACGTGAACCGGATTGGTGAAGAGTCCGACCTCGATGAGGCTCGCCGGCGTTTCCTTCCGGAAGATTGAGGGGAGAATCTCCGACAGCCAGAGAAAATAGAAGAGAACGGCGATGAAGATGAAGTAGATCCCCGTTATCCTGATCGTTCCCCGGTCGACAGTGGTCAGAACGGGAAAGCGAATCTGCCTCAGCAGGAACCAGAGGAAACCGTAGAAGGCCAGACCGAGCGCGAGGCAGTAGAGGACGAAGAGGACGTTGAAGTGAACGGCAAAGGAGTAGATGACGAAGGTGTAGAGGAGGTAGAGGGTCACTCCTCCCCAGAGCGGAAGGAAGAATCGCTTCCCCTTGTATGCGCCGATGCCGGTCACGATCAGCGCCGGGAGAATCAGGAAGAGATCGATCATGTCCTGTCCGACCGATTGCGCCTGCCAGTTCGCCGTCTCCGCTCCGTAGAAACCGGACGTGACGAGTCCGACGCTGCTGATGACGGCAAGAAGGAGGGCAAGGGGGATCGATATCCCCGCGATCATGCGTGCGTGATTTTCGTTCATTGGTTCTGAAGGTTGTGTGAGCTGATCCGTGCGGAGTCCCGATCCCTCTCCGACGTTGAAATCTTCTCCCCTCTCTTCCACAGATAATCGAACGCCCTTCTTCTCAGAATAAAGTACGCCGCAAGGGAGACCGTGATCGAGAAGGGAAAAGCCGAGCCGACGCCGAGCGGGGCGATGGCCAGAAGAAAGATGATTGCGCCGATACAGGCAAGCCGGACCCACCAGCCGCTCAGCACCATGCCGACGGCGATCATCCCCTGCCCGACGGCGATCAGCGTCACGGCCGACCGGGCGTGTTCCGCAAACCATCCCTCAATAAAATTCCTGTACGGTCCGATTGCCGTGGAAGCATAGTCCAGGTAGAGTTCCGGGTTGTGCAGAGCCGTCAGCGTGTTGACGACCGAGGCGGCGGCAAAGAGAAGGAAGAAAAGAGACCGTGCAAGCCGGGGCGTTCTGAGCCCGGCAAGAAGCAGAAGTCCTCCGACGATATTGGAGATGATCCAGGGAAGAAGATATTCGGCGTTCATAAGTCTCTTGACGAGTTCAGAATTGTCCGTTTCGTTTTCCGACTCCCGCAAGTTCGGGAGAAGATGAAGTGAAGACCATGACGGATGTCAGGGTCGCCCGTCAACCCCGTTCGCCCCGTTTCTTCAGGAAATCGTATATTCCCTCCTCTCTTCCACGTCGGGCCCATGTCTGTTCACATATTCTATTCATACTCATCAGCCTTTTATCAGCAGTCTGCCGGGTCGGGGCGGAGTCGGCTATTCGTGTCCTTTCGAGGGAGATTTCGGGAGGAGAAGGGTGCCGGGAGAGATTCATGTTCAATAACGAAAAGCGTGAAGGAAGGGGAGCGCCGGTAGGTTCGCGACGTAATGAAGTGATGCACGGCCATCATACCGGGAACCGTACGGGAAATGATTTCGTTCCGGAAACGGGAACCCTTCCGCATCAGACCACAACTCCTGAAAGCTCTGCAAACTCTTGACTCTAAGAACTCTATAATCTCCGATCTCTACTAACTCAATTGCATCGAATCGTCATCAAATACGGAGGGAACGCCATGCTGGACGGCAATCTCCAGCGGGAGGTCGTCAGGGCCGTTGTCGAACTGAAGAAGTCGGGTCGGCAGGTGGTGATGGTGCATGGGGGGGGACCCTTCATCGCCGATGAACTGGAGCGGGCCGGTATCATCTCGGAGTTTGTCGACGGACACCGGATGACGCCGCCGGAGGCGATGCCGCACGTGGAAGTTGCGCTGAAAGGTCGCGTGAACGGTCGGCTCGTCTCCCTCTTCAACATGGAACAAAGCCCGGCCCTCGGAATGTCCGGCAAAGATGCGATGACCGTCGTCGTCGCTCCCCGCCTGCACGAGCGGGTGCTGGAGGACGGTCGGACCGAGCGGCTGAGTCTGGGACGGGTCGGAGACGTCAAGAGGGTGAACGCGGAGTTCCTGATCGATCTTCTGGACCGGAACATCACTCCGGTCATCGCCTGCGTGGCGGTCGGTGAGGACGGGGAGGATTACAACGTCAACGCCGACATGATGGCCGGCCATATCGCCGGCGCGCTGCGGGCCGATCACTATCTGGTCCTGACCGATGTGGACGGACTGCTGCGGGATGTCGGCGATCCGCAGAGCCGCATTCGACAACTGAATATTCGCGAGGCCGAGGCTCTGTTCGGACGGAGCATCAAAGGGGGAATGATCCCCAAGATCGAATCGTGCATCGTTGCGCTCCGGAAGGGGGCGCACGAAGCCGGTATCATCAACGGAACGCGGCCTCACCTTCTTCTGGAAAAACTCATACAAGGTCAACATGTCGGAACTACTCTCAGCGCTCACGACTGAGCGTTCGCAACAACTTCACGAAAAAGATCGGCAACACTATCTCCCGACGTTCAGGCGACTCCCCGTCGCCTTTGCAAAAGGGGAAGGCTGTACGCTTTGGGACGTCGACGGAAACGAGTACCTGGATGCGCTGGCCGGGATCGCCGTCACCAGTCTCGGGCATTCACACCCGGAGGTAACCCGACGGATTCAGGAGCAGGCCGCGACGCTCCTCCACGTCTCGAACTTCTTCGTCACCCCGCCGCAGGTGGAACTTGCCGAACGACTGACCGAAGCGTCGGGACTGGAGCACGTCTTCTTCACCAACAGCGGGACGGAGTCGTTTGAGGGGGGGATCAAGGTCGCCAGAAAACATGCCCGCAAGCTCGGCAAAGGGGGGACGATCATCTCGATGCACAACGCCTTCCACGGACGGACGCTGGCGGCGATCGCCGCCGGGAAACCGCAGATGCGCGAGGGCTTCGGTCCGATGCCGGAAGGCTTCATCCGGATTCCGTTCAACGATATCGGGGCGTTCCGCGAGATCATCTCCGATGAGATCGCCGCTGTGATCGTCGAGCCGGTGCAGGGGGAAGGGGGAATCCATGTAGCCGATGCGGAGTATCTGCGGGAACTGCGACGCCTCTGCACCGGACACGACATCGTCCTCATCTTCGATGAAATCCAGTGCGGCGTCGGACGAACGGGAAAACTGTTCGCCAAAGAACATTCCGGCGTTCAGCCGGACATCATGCTCCTTGCCAAGGCGCTCGGAAACGGTGTGCCGGTCGGGGCGATCCTCAGCAACGCCCGGGTGAGCGGCGCCATCGACTACGGCGATCACGGAACTACGTTCGGCGGGAACCCGCTGGCCTGCGCGGCCGGACTTGCCGTTCTCGATACGATCAACAGGCCTGACTTTTTGCAGGAGGTGGAACGGAAGGGAGATTTGCTCCGGACAAAACTGCTTGCACTGAAGAACGAGTTCGCCTGCATTCGTGAGGTCCGCGGTCCCGGACTGATGATCGGCGTCGAGTTCGATTTCGAGGCGAAGCCGCTGGTGGTGAAGCTGCTGGCCAGAGGAGTGGTGGCCAACGCCACCGCCGGGAACGTCCTCCGGCTTGTCCCGCCGCTGATTATCAGCGATGAGGAGATCGAACGACTGATCGATGCGATCCGGACGACGATTCCGGACGTTGAAAACGAAATGAACGAAGAGGCGAAAGGATGATACGAGCGGCGGTTATCGGCGCCACGGGATATACCGGCTCCGAACTGGTCCGGATCCTGCTGCGGCATCCGGAGGCGAAGATCGGGATCATCACCTCCGAAAGCCGGACCGGGGAGACCTTCCCGCAGGTCCATCCGCAATTCGAGGGATTGTGCGATATGACGCTTCGTCCGGCGGATGATCTCGATGAGGTCGAGGTCGACGTCTGCTTCCTCGCGCTCCCCCACCGGGTCTCGATGGAGTATGTGCGGCGGTGGAGAGATCGCGAGTTCCGGATCATCGATCTCTCCGGCGATTACCGGCTGAGTTCCGCCGGGGTCTATCAGGAGTGGTACGGCAAAGAGCACGTCACACCCGATCTCGTTCCGGAAGTCCCGTACGGTCTGCCGGAACTTGAACGGGAGAATCTGCGGGGAGCGCAGATCACGGCGAACCCGGGATGCTACCCGACCTCGGCGATCCTCGGCCTGGCCCCGCTGCTCGCGGCCGGTGCGGTCGATCCGGCAACGCTGATCGTCGACGCGAAAAGCGGCGTGACCGGTGCCGGGGTCAAGAGCAGTCCGGTCACCCATTTCTCCAACGTCAACGAAAACTTCAAGGCGTACGGACTGAAGACCCATCGCCACACCATCGAAATTGAAGAACGACTCTCCGGTCTCGGCGGGGGAGATGCCCGCGTCCAGTTCACGCCCCATCTGTTGCCGGTCGACCGGGGAATTCTCGCCACCTGCTACGCCACACCGCGCGGGGAGATGAGCGAGGAGAAACTTCGGGAACTCTATCGTGAGTTCTACCGTGACGAACCCTTCATCAGAATCCGCGAGACGCTCCCGGAACTGAAGAGTGTGCGGGGGACGAACCTGTGCGATATCCATGCCGTGTACGACGGGCGGACCGGACGGATCATCGTCCTGAGCGCCATCGACAATCTGGTGAAGGGGGCGGCCGGAGCTGCTGTGCAGAACATGAACGTCATGTGGGGTTTGGAGGAGAGGAGCGGACTGGAACCGATGCCGCTGCAACCGTAATCGAATTTTCCGAGATATGAACAAGAATATTACGACCGTCCGAGGATTCAAATGCTGGGGGGCCCATACCGGCGTCAAGAGTATGCGGCGCGACCTGGCGATCATCTATTCCGAAGTACCTGCGGCCACCGCTGCGGTCTTCACGCAGAACGAAGTGGTGGCCGAATCGGTGAAGCTGAGTCGGAAGCATCTGAAGAACAACATGGCGCAGGTGATCGTCTGCAACGCCGGAAACGCCAACGCCTGCACCGGCAAACAGGGAGCCGAGGGGGCCCGGGCGATGGCTGAGACGACCGCGGAACTTCTGGGACTGAAACCGGAAGATGTGGTGATCGCCTCCACCGGACTGATCGGCGAACCCTTCCCGACCGATGAAATTGTCGAGGGAATCCGGCAGAACGTCCCGAAGCTCTCAAAGAAGGCGGCCGCCGGAGCCTTTGCCGCCAACGCTATTCTGACCACCGATACCTTCGCCAAGGAGGGCTTCCTCGAGTTCGACGCCGACGGCTACGAGATCAACATGGCCGGGATCGCCAAGGGGTCGGGGATGATCCACCCGAACATGGCGACGATGTTAGGCTTCATCGTCTGCGATATCGCCATCGACAAGCAGCTTCTGCAGAAGGTGACCCGCGAGTGCGTGGAGGATACGTTCAACATGATCACGGTCGACGGGGATACCTCCACCAACGACATGGTGGTGGTGATGGCCAACGGACTGGCCGAGAACGACGTGATCACCAGCAGGAAGGACAAGGCCTACGGTATCTTCCGCGAGAAGCTGATGGAGATGATGACCCACCTGGCCAAGCTGATCGTCAGCGACGGCGAGGGATCATCCAAGTTCATCGAGTATCACGTCTGCGGCGCAAAGGATAAAACAATCGCCAAACGGATTGTCCGCGCCGTCTCCGACTCCACCCTGGTGAAGGCGGCCATGTTCGGTCGCGACCCGAACTGGGGGCGCATCGTCTGCGCCGCCGGGAATGCCGGGGTCGGGTTCGACTACGACAAAACCGATCTCTACATCGGCGACGCCTCCACACTGGTGCAGGTGCTGGAGAAGGGGACGCCGGTCGACTTCAACCGCCAGGGGATGAAAAAGCTCCTGCGCGAATCCCACATCCGCATCAAAATGGACCTCAACTCCGGCAAAGCCGAAGCCTTCGGCTGGGGATCGGACCTGACGACCGATTATGTTATGTTCAACTCGGTCTATACGACGTGAGGGGGAGACGGGAGTCCGAGCTTGGTGGCTTCTTTGTGCCTTTTGTGACTTGGTGTTGATTCACCACAAAGACACAAAGAGCACAAAGAGATCACCAAGGAAATATCCCCTCGCTGCTTTCCGACTGCGATCTTCTCCGCCTCTCCCGGAAGGAGGGAGTGCTCTGTGCGGCACAATGTCCTGCTGCCGGGTCGGGCCTCAGTCGTCATACCTGAAGGCCGTTTCCACTACCAGACCGAGCCCGCGCGATGTGCGGGAAAGAAGTCTGCCGTTCCCGTACACTTCCACCTGACTACGAGGTTCCAGTACTTTGAAATCATGTCTCTGCACATATTCTATCCCCTCCTCCGGCCTGCTCGTCGGCGGACAGAGACAGCGATCGGATACAAGAGTATCCTTGCCGACGAAGTACGTTCTCTGACAGTCCGAAAAGATCCCGTGATTACGAAAGCTCCACGTCGTATCGTTGATGGTGAACCACAGGGATGTCGGCCTTTCTTCTTCTCTGTTCATGTTGCCGGAGTGGATAAACGATTCGGACATGAAACGACCGTTGCTGCTGTATCGGCTGATATGACGTGCGTCGGAACCTGATCGGTGAACATACAACGACGAGTCATCTCCCTGATAAAAGTACACTGTATCGTCCCTCCTGCCGACGGCTTTCACTACCGCTCCGCTGTCATCCCGTTCGATTCTCCAGACAACGGAATCGCGCAGGCTCTGAACATGATCTCCTTCAGTGTGCCGGATAACGGCGAGCAGACTGTCGCCGAAGTATCGGAACCGTTCTTCCGTTCTGACCTCTCTTTGCCATTCCACCTTCCGTTCAATTCGTTCCGATGAGTCAAGGAAATATGTGATGCTGTCGGTGGAGATGCAGGAGTCGTTCCGTTTTGCACGGACAACGGCGGTGACGGTGTGCGGCGTTGCAGAGGCAACATACGTGAAGTCCGCAACAGGGTGCGCAGGAAATAAAAGCTTCGCCACCATCCTGTCCGACAAAACAGGATGCCGATGCAGAGAGAGCTGCGAGTTACAGCCGATGAGAGCCGCGGCCAGTGCGGACAGTCGAAGATAGTTTGAGAGCCTTGTGCGCATTGCTTCACAGGTGAAAAGTCTGTTCAATCATCTGCGATATCCTGTTCCGGAGAATGACCCTGCATCGTTTCAGATGAGGGCACATCTCCTTGCGCGGGTTCTGACGACCGATTACATGATGTTCAACTCGGTGTGTACGACGTGAGGAAGAGACGGGAGCCCGAGCTTGGTGGCTTCTTTGTGCCCTTTGTGACTTGGTGTTGATTCACCATCCGCCGCGGCGGACACAAAGAGCACAAAGATTTCACCAAGGGAAGAAGGTGCGTTTGTGCAGAAATTTATTCCGGAGAATGACCGGGCATCGCTTCAGATAAGGATAAGTCTCCTTGCGCGGGTTCCTCTGAAGCTTCCTCTCTCGGTGCGCCTTCGAACTCCCCCTGCAATTCCGCGTGGACTCGCAGCACAAGTGCAATACTCTTCTGCTCAACCCGCCGGCAGTGATAGTGGGCCCGTTCCAGCGATTCCATCGCACGTCCGAAGCGTCTTTCCTCAAAGATCTGTCCCGACTCCACCGGAAACTTCCCTTCCTCAACAATTGCTCCCTGCAATTCCTCCACCGTATCGATGTTCGGCAGAGGGACGAAGTCGATCTCTGTCAGTCCGTCGATCTTCCCGTTCAGCTCTCCCATGATCTGCCGGACAAGATCGCCGAACGAAGCGATCTGGCCGGGTGTTACTTCGCTCTGTTCCTGCAACTTCTCCAGGTTCTTCGTGATGATATTCATGCCGTTCAGAATCCACTGGTACATCCGCGTGATCGCCAGGTGCTGAGCATAGACCCGCTCCAGTTCTTCCCCTCTTCCCAGCTTCTCCGCCAGATTCATGTGCAGGGCGCAGAAAGCCGTGTCCCACTCGATAAAGCTTTCGGCAAATAACTGTTCCCGACGCCGGACCAGCGCGGTCCAGGCGGCATTCACTTCCTTCTTGTTGTAGGTGACGTTGTTGAACGTGAAGGTCTTCTGCTTCAATGTGCCGTCGGCCATCCCCTGCAATGTCCTGTAGTGTTCGTCCAGTTCCTGTACCGGCTTCATCAGTCGGACGATCTCCTCTTTCAGAAAGGCCAGCCCTTCCCCGATGTCCTTTTCGTTGATCGGAGATCTTTCCATTTCCTGGCGATCCGGTATGTGAAGGAAGCGATCCCGGAACGTATCCAGATAATCCCCGGCAAGATCCGTCCCATCCGTTTCTCCTTCAATGAACCGCTCGAACTCTTCGATCTCACCGAAACTCTCGGGCATCTTCTCGAAATAGGTCGTGTAAACGATCAGCGACATCTCCTGCTGGAGCTTCTCCGGATCGGGGAAAAGAATCCAGGGAGAGCGTTCATCGACCGGACAGTGGACAAAGGGAGTCTTGGCGCTCGCCTCGCGCAGGTCGTTCGGCGGATGGCTTGCATACATGTGCGCTTTCGAGTTCTTCGACTCGGTGAAATATCGTCGTCCTCCCCGCTCGTCCGCCGGAAGGGCTTCAAGTACAGCCGTGACGTCGGGTTCGATCCGTTGATGGGCAAGCGTCTGGTGCGCGTATAGATTGCGGGTGTGGAGCTTCTTCTGCGTAGCCAGATAGGCGTTGTTCAGCGTACCGTGCCAGAGCTCCGCACCCCCGTCGATGTTCCAGAGGGCCGAGACGATCGCATCGCTTCCGGCAACGCTGACGGCGACCTTGTCGGCGTTGAACTCCATCTCGCGACTGAGCGAAGCGTACATGATGTTCAGAAAGGAGTAGAAGAGACGGAGAATCTGGCGGACGATCCAGATGACCGGCGTGATGAGCCAGGCGGCGATCGAGAGGCGGATGTCGGCCGTCTTCCACTTCGCCAGGAGTTCATCCCATTTGTCGCGCGTGAAGATCATGTCATGGATAATCGTGTTCGCCGAGGCGATGTAGCTGCCGATTCGCATGCTCCGCTGCGAGAAGTGGCCGAACTCGTGGGCGATCACTCCCTTGAACTGGCTCAGATTCAGACAGTTGACCAGACCGAGGCCGATTGTGAGTTCCTTCCGGACCGGAAAGAGAAGGCTGAGCCAGAGATTGGAGTAGCGGACGTAGGCGTTGACGTCGGGGTCTACATAGATCGATTTCGGTCGCGGGGCGCCGGTCTCCTCGCAGATTCTCTCCACGAAGTTCCAGAGTTCCGGATGTTCTTCCCGCGACAGCCTGATCCGGTTCTTCCGCTCGGGGTTCTTCAGTTTGAAGAGAAACTTGATCGTGAAAAAGAGGAGCATACCGGCTCCGGCAATCGCTCCGAGCTTCATCAGGATGGTGTAAAGGGAAACGTGCGGTATCTCGAAGATGATCGCCAGATAGAAGAGATAACCGAATGCCGCCACCAGCGCAGCGTAGAGAACAAAGAAGAGAAGAATCGCCAGAACGGCAAGGACGGCTTTGATAGTATAGGCCGGTGAGAGTCCGGTCAGCTTCTCCGGCAGATCAACCGGGCTTGCGGGATAAGTGGTTGACGACATGAGTGTGTGGTGTTAGAGTTATCATTGTCAGGGGATGCTTTCCGGAAAGATAGGGGATCGGAGGATTATGGTTGCAACAGGAATATGCCTCTTCTGCTTGCGGGAGATCGAAGGTGTGCTCAAGCTTGGTGGTCTCTTTGTGCCCTTCGTGTCTTTGTGGTGAATCAACACAAAGGCACAAAGGACACAAAGATTCCACCAAGAACATATCGCCTCACTTACTCCCCGACCACAATCTTCTCCACCTTCCCCACCCCCCCCGCAATTCCACGCACCAGATAGACTCCGGCCGGGAGGCGGTTCCCCTCGGCGTCGGTTCGGTTCCAGAGGTAGCGGTGGGAGCCGGGGGCGAGCGTGCGGGTCTCGAGCGTCGCCACCTTGGTACCGGTTACGCTCCAGAGCGTCAGCTCCACGTCGCTCCGGTTCTCCAGCCTGATCTCTATCGCTACCGATTCGCGTGCAGGATTCGGTCCGGCACTCATCGAGAAGTCGGAGTTGAGTGCGAGGGGTTCGTCGGCGCTTGCGACGATCTGATCCTGCCAGCTCTCCTTGTTCCCGAACTCATAGTACGTCCCGCTCGGCGACTCGATCAGGGCGACCGCCCGGACGGTGTAGGTGACGGTCTTGCCGAAGAGTGCGGTGTCCTGGAAGCGGGGCGTGGTGATCGGCTCGTCGGTCAGCCGCTCCTCGGTCTCCTCCCCGAGTTCCCCTTCAACCGTCCGGTAGACGTGATAGCCGGTGATCTCCTCCCCTTCTTCTCCTTCCCACTCGATCTCCACGTACGGTTCGCGGGCGGCGATCTGGTGGACCGAGATGTTCCGGGGCGTCGGGATGTTCCGATAGCGCATCCGGAGCGTCGGGTCCCCCATCAGGGCGACGTGGACGCCGTAGGTGAAGAAGGCCTGGGCATAACTCTGGTTGTTCTGCGAGAGGAGGGCGCTCTCGCCGATCGGCTCACCCATCCCCATCGTGTGCAGATACCAGTAGGGTCGTCCCGACCAGACGCAGGTCAGGATCGAGGGGGAGGAGGCGAGCCCGGCCCGCAGGAAGTTGTTCGGCGAATCCCAGTCGCCGAAGTAGGACCCGAAGAGCATCGTGAAGATGGCGTTGACCGGCTTGGCCGCGAAGTCGTTCGTGTTCCCGACGCCGGAGGCCCCGCTGTAATTCCCCCCGCCGCAAGCATAGGCCCAGGCGTAGGCGGCCGTGTCGAGCGTGGTGAACCAGTCGACGGCGTTGATGTTCTCTTTCCCGACCACCGGCGCCATCGACATCCAGCCGGAACGGGCGAAGGCCTCGCCGTTGAAATAACCGAAGTTGTCGTCGACCAGTCCGCGGAGCTTCATCTCGGTCTCCCCGGTGCGGTAGGCATAATCCTTGTCCAGATAAGCGCGGAGAAGTTCCGTCTCCGATTCAATCGCCGTCTGGTTGGTCCCCTTGAATGCGTTCATGTTATAGAAGTCTACCCGACCGACCCGGAGCGTCAGATAGTTCGGGATGCCGGCGTTGTCGTACTTGCCGTCTCCCG
Organism: uncultured Ignavibacteria bacterium; assembly: GCA_965650895.1. Taxonomy (GTDB): domain Bacteria; phylum Bacteroidota; class Ignavibacteria; order OLB7; family OLB7; genus JAGWAZ01. Next base: position 13,598 of record CBFGQN010000024.1, read on the forward strand.
GACGGTTCCGGTTCGCCTCGCGATTGGCCGAGGTGTCGGTGACGACATCGGTCCAGCCCGATTCGTTGCCGATAAAGGCGTAGTAGGCGTCGGCCGGCCAGGCTCCGCGGTGGTCCGGGTGTGCGTCCGGAGCGATGACGATCTGTCCCTGACTGACCATGCCGGAGTAGGGGACCGGGATGCGGCCTAAGATGAAGACCGTGCCGGGGGGGCCTGTCTGATTATACCAGTCGTTGATGACCTCTTTCGTTCTGCGGACTCCTTCCTTGTTGAACGTCTCGGCCCGTTCCACATCACGCCGGACGACGTTCCATCCCTCGGCTTCGAGCGTTGTGATAAGTCGGTCGATCTCGAAGGAGAGGGGATCGGCCATCGTCGAGTCGACCAGCAGGAGAAGATTCCCCCGCTGATGCTGTGCCGGGACCTCGATGCCGGAGGCGATATAGCCGAATCCGCCGACCAGCGACGTGTCGATCCGCAGGCGGCTGAGCACGGCATATTCGTACATCACGCCGACCTGCACGTTGCTGTCGGTCCAGGAGTCGACCGAGCCGGGAACCGAGTCGAGCTGCTGGAATCCGACCCCTCCGCGAAGTTTCCGTCCGATCAGATAGGATTCCGCCCGGTTCTCCTTCCGCCAGTTCAGCGTGATGCGGGGTGTCGGACTCTTCGAGACCTCCGCGTTGACGAGGACCGATGCTTCGCGGGAGGATTGTGCGAGAATCGTGGCGATCGGACAGAGAAGAAGTGCAAAAAGGAAAAGAACGATGCGCATTGTCTGCTCCGAGAAAAAAGTATGGGTTTTGTCGTTGTTTGTTGTCAGCCGTGAGTTATGAGCCTTGAGCTATCAGCTATCAGCTATGAGCCTTGAGCTATCAGCTATGAGCTGTCAGTTGTGAGCCGTCAGCTTGAGTTATGAGCCTGATGTATCGGACATCGGTTGTGAGCTGTCAGCTTCAGAAAGAATCTCGTTCACGGGCGGGTTGGCGGGAGGGAGGAGGTGGTGGTGGAGGTCCTCCCGTGGTCGCCGGAACCGCCGTGATCGGAGAGCACCGGAAAATGGAGAATTAGAATCTGACATACAAACAAATGTTGTGCGGAGTCGGCCGGGGAGCGACCGGCGGATCAGAGGAGACGCACTTTGTCAACGATCAATTCCCTCCTGTTCATGATCTTTGCCCCGTATCACATCACACACGAAATCGTCGATCATGTTCAACATTCGTCTTGCGTTCGCACCCGCCATCCTTTTCATCTTCTGTAGTTCGTTCCTTCTGGTCGGTTGCTCTTCGGAATCCGGGGAGAACGGAGAGACCCCGGAGCAGCCCGAGGGGGACACGCTTGTCCTTGCGGCCGAGCGGGCCCACCTCTCGAATATGCGTCAGCTTACCTTCGGCGGAGAGAATGCCGAGGCCTACTTCAGTTTCGATGAGTCCCGGTTCATCTTCCAGCGGACCCTGCCGGAGAACGGGGACAGTTGCGATCAGATGTATATCTACAATCTTGCCGACGGCAAGGCACGCCGGGTCTCGACCGGATATGGCCGGACGACCTGCGGATATTTTCTTCCGGGGGATTCCACCATCCTCTACGCCAGCACACACCTTGCCGACTCCGCCTGTCCCCCTCCTCCCGACTATTCGATGGGATATGTCTGGGCACTCTATCCCGGCTACGATATTTTTGTGGCCGACACGAAGGGGGAGATTACCGGTCGGCTGACCGACAGTCCGGGCTATGATGCCGAAGCGACCGTCTCGCCGACCGGAGACCGGATCGTCTTCACTTCAACCCGGACCGGCGACCTTGAACTCTTCTCGATGAACCTTGACGGCACGGACGTGAAGCGGTTGACGAATACTCCCGGCTACGATGGAGGGGCCTTCTATTCGTGGGACGGAAAGGAACTCGTCTTCCGGGCAAGTCGTCCGCAGGGGGAGAAGCTGAGCGAA
>CBFGQN010000025.1:0-15389 GCA_965650895.1 uncultured Ignavibacteria bacterium
GCTTCAGAACAATCGCCTCGATATCGTCCGAGTAGAGTCTGAACGTCTGTGAAAAATTTGTTCCCTGCAGTCCGGTGACCGAAACCGTTACCGAGCCGACTCCCTTTTTGTCCTGTGTGGAAGAGGGAAGGATAGTGACTTCCAGATTCGACGCTTCGGTTGCCGAGAACGGGACGTTCTCCTGCTGATCGATATCCGTCCCGTTCACTGTCACGGTCGCCTCCCAACCTTGCGGCAGATCCTTCTCGACGGTAACGTTAAACATGGCCGAGAAGGTCGAGGTAAGATGAACGTCCCAGGCTCCCGATTCCTCTTCGCTCCCTACCATCGACTGCTGAAAACTCTTCTCCTGCACTCCGATCTTTCCCTGACTGGTTGCAGCCTGCAAAACCTCCTTTGTCGCATCGTCCTGAACCCACGCGACGACGTACAGTTGATCGACGTTCCACTCCCCGTCGATCGGGACTTCCCCCAACGTGACGGTGGTCGTTCCCGGAAGGATGGTAATCCCTGTTCCCCCCACCGAGGGCATCATCTCGCGGGCCACATAGTGGAATTCCTTCTCACCGTTCGATCCGGCACTTGCATAGTAGTGGTATCCTTCAACGATGACGGCGTAGAGTTTCTTTGATCCCAGATCTTCCGTTGAAGTGATGGTCGCTTCGGCGGCAATCTTTTCCCCATCGTTCAACTGTGAAATGTCGATTGAAATCGGCGATGTGGTCGGCATCGAAGCAATCGTTCGGTAGATGCCGACCGTGTCGGAGGGGGCCCCCGCATATCCCGATCCGCTTGACGCCGGAGATTTTCCGTTGACCCGGACCATCGGGACACCGCTGATATTATTATAGGAGACCCGGGTGTTGTGCATTGTCGGGTTTGCAGCATTCATGACATCGGGTCCCGGGAAGTTTGCGTGCCACATGATCGGGATCAGGCGTTCACGGTTGTGGGGGAGATTCAGGTAATACTGGTAGAAGGGATTCTGTGCGGCACATGGACCGCAGCTTGCGTTTGTTCCCTCCTCCATCAGAATCATTCGCGGTGACTGTGCATGGGAAAGCGACTGCGAAAAGAGCAGGAAGAGCAGGAAGGGGGAGAGAATCCGGTACGCAAACGTCATGATAACCTCCATCGGTTTTGTGGTAGTGAGGATTACGGCACGGAGTGCTGCAATCGATCGGGAACGGTTATCATGAAAATATGTAATCGGCGATCCTCATCAAAGAGCGGTCGGAGGGAAAAAAGAGAAGAGAAGGGAAGGGGATCAGGTCTTCTGAAAAAAAGGAAAGCCCGGTCAACTGTTGACCGGGCTTTCACGTGAATCACTTCCGTGATATCGTTTCGGCTTACATGCCCTCTTTCTTCTCGCCCTCGGCGTTGTTTGCGTCGGCGTTCTCGCCACCCTCGGCCGGAGCTGCTGCCGGGTCGGCAGCACCGTCAGCCGGAGCTGCGGTCGAGTCGCCCGTTGCCGGAGCTGCGGCCATGTTTGCAGCCTCGTCCTTGATCGCGGCGATGCTGTTCTTGACTTCCTCAAGCTTCGCCTTGTTGTCGGCGACAAACTTGCGAGCATTCTCGACGCCGGTCTTCCATGCGGCTGCATCCGTGCCGTCACCGATCTCGCCCATGACCTTCGTCCACTCGTCGCCGATCTGCTGCAGTTGCTGCTCGTATTCCGAAAGCTTTGCCGAAGCCTCGTCATACTTTGCCTTTGCAGCTTCGTCCATATCTGCAACTGCCATTGTGCTATGGGTTGCCTTTACCTCTGCGAGGGTCGTGCTGGCCTCGGCGTAATCCTTGGCAAAGGCGCCGCTCTCATCGGCCCATGCCTTCATCTCTTCTTCCGACACCGCGCCGCCGCAGCCGATAACAGTACCGACAAAGGCCGTCAACATAAGGGACATTGCGATCTTGCAAATCATTGTTTTCCTCCGTTTGGAAAATGAATAATGGTTTGGTTTCCCTGAGACTATTGTGTCCTGCAAAATTACGAGTTGTTTGGTTCGGGTCAAGCGGTTTTTCGGAAAATTCTCACGTTCTTTCCGACCTCTCCCGTCACCGATCTATTCCATTGAAATGTCGATTTCGTCCGGCTCTCCGGCGGCATCCGCCTGCAACTGCGTCACTTTCAGCTCGGCCTGTTCAAGTTCTTTGCGGCAGGCGTCGGCCAGCTTGATCCCCTCTTCATATAACTTCATCGCATCGGCCAGCCGTGTCCGGTCGCTTTCAAGCGACTCCACGATCTGCTCCAGTCGGTCGAGCGAATCTTCGATGGAAACTGTCTTTTTTGCCATGGATCATTGTTCGTTTTTGCGGAGCGATATTCCCCCCCGCTTTCGAACGGCGGGATTGCACGCGCTGGTCGCGTATGCGTTACGAACTCCGTTTTTATTCGATTTCTGTTCTTTATTCGACGATCTCAGCCTTGCGGCTTCCGTCAGCGAGGGCGATCTCGATCCGGTCGTCTACCCCGAGTTCCGAGGCGCTTGTGACCGGCTCTCCTTCCTTGCGGATGATCGCATAGCCCCGCCGGAGGACGGCCTCGGGGTCCAGGGCGCGGAGTGAGGATTCCAGCCGGTGAAGACGATCGTTCAGGCGCTGAAGCCGTCGTCCGATGGTCCGTGTCCCCTCGGCGGCAAGTTCGTCAAGCTGTTGCTGGTATTCGCGAACCAGGTCGCGGGGACGGGACATGCCGCGGCTTTTGAGCAGATAGCCGAGCCGGTCGTGCAGTCCGTCGAGCCTGCGCCAGACTTCGCGGTGGAGACGGGAAGATGCTTCGCTGAGATACTGAAGAAGATCTGCCCGGTTCCTGACGGCGATCTCGGCCGCCGCCGTCGGCGTTGCCGCCCGGATGTCGGCGACGAAGTCGGCAATCGTGAAGTCGATCTCGTGTCCGACCGCACTGATCACCGGAACTCCGGAGGCGGCGATCGCCCGGGCCACACTCTCCTCGTTGAACGTCCAGAGGTCCTCGATCGAACCTCCGCCCCGGCCTGCGATGATCACGTCGATATCCCCGAGCCGGTTCAGTTGTTCGATCCCCCGGACCACATCTTCGGCCGAGCCGATCCCCTGCACCCGGGCCGGGGCGATGACGACCGAGACCGAAGGCATCCGGCGGGCGAGGGTCGTCAGGATGTCCCGGATAGCCGCTCCGGTCGGTGAGGTGACCACGCCGATCCGTTTCGGGAAGAGAGGGAGGGGACGTTTCCGTTCCGGGGCGAAGAGCCCCTCGGCGTAGAGCTTTGCCTTCAGCCGTTCAAAGGCCAGTTGCAGTTCTCCCTGGCCGACCGGCATGATCTGCCGGCAGTCGAGCTGGTAGGCTCCGCGCGGCGGGTAGACGGTGATTCCTCCGACGGCAATCACCTTCATTCCGTTGCCGATCACCTCCCCGATCGTTCTGGTTCGCCAGCAGACGCAGGAGAGGGCCGCCTTCTCATCCTTCAGCGTGAAGTACCGATGTCCGCTGCCGGCCACCGTCCATCCGGAGATCTCGCCGGTGACGATCACATCGCTGAAATCTCCCTCCAGCACATTCCGGATCATCGCCGTCAACTCGCTGACCGAGAGTCCTCCCGGCGTCCGGCCCGGTTCCTCCTCTTCCTGAAAATCCTGAAACGTCTCCTCGATTGTGACCTTGCGAAGCTTCATCTATCCCTGATTTGTCCTCTGTCGCGGATGCTTGATTGCGTGGAAAGGGAACAAGATACAAGGCTTGTCCCGACTATCGTAATCTTCCCTCCCGTTCACGACCCTTTTCACGCCTCGTGAAGAACGGTACGGAGATCAAAGCGTATATTTGCCGCAACGCCGTATATGCAGAGGCAGAGATCGGCGGGGAAGATCGACAGTATCTAACCGGAGACACAGAACATCATTCTCTATGGCACATAAAAAAAGGGAAGGGAGCAGACCTTCCTCGAAAAAGGAAGTGGAGTTCATTTCGGTCCGTTCCCCCCGTTCGTCGAAAATCGGGCAACCACCCACCGAGCCGAAGACGATGCTGGTGATCGGCCTCTTTGCTCTGGTCACCGTCATCTTTTTCTTCAGTCACCTTACCGGTTCGGCTTTTCTCTGGGAGGATTTTGCCGAACAGTTCTTCCCCTTCCAGACGTATGCCGCCGGAAGCTTTTCCGACGGATCGATTCCGTTCTGGAACCCCTACGTCTTTTCCGGCATGCCCTTCTTTGCCGATCTGCAGAACGGTTTCTTCTATCCGGGACATCTGCTGATGTATCTCTTCTCCGGTGGTGAACTGAGTGTCTGGCTCGCGCAGTTCTTTATCATCCTTCACTACTTCCTGGCGATGATCGGCATGTGGAAGCTGGCCGGAGAGATGAAGGTGAGCGGCTGGGGGAGGCTCTATGCGGGTATCTCCTACGGACTGAGCGGAATGCTCGTGGTTCACATGATTCACCCGAACATGCTCTATCACTTCGCTCTCTTTCCCCTGATCCTCGCCTTCTTCTGGCGCGGACTGAACGAACGGAGTCTTTTTCACTCCCTGCTTTCCGGATTGATTCTCGGACTTGTGATGCTCAGCGGACATCCGCAGACCGCACTCTATATCATCTTCTTCCTCTTCTGTACCACAATCTTCGCAACCGTCCGGGACCTCCGTTCCGACCGTGATGAGCCGAAGAAGAGTCTGCCGGCGGCTCTCGGCGGCGCCCTGGCTGCGGTCCTGATCGGCGTCGGCCTCTTTGCCGTGCAGTATCTTCCCTCGCAGGAACTTGCCGAACGTTCGCAGCGTGCGGAGATGACCTACGAGCAGTCGGTCGACGGGTCGATCGAGATGAAGCAACTGGTCACGCTGATCGTTCCGAAGATATTCGGCGTTGTGACCGGAGATCAGCCGAAGGATATTCCCTTCTGGTTGAGAGGAGGGGGGGACACCTACTATTTCTGGGAGACCGTCATCTTCGTCGGCGTCGTCACACTTCTGCTGGCGTTGCTCGGACTTGCCTCGGGGTATCTGCGGGGTGTCGGGTGGTTCTTTGCCGCTATGGCACTGTTCGGTCTGATGTATGGAATGGGGGATAACGGCTTCCTTCATCCGATCTTCGGTCGCCTTCCCTTCTTCGACACGTTCAGGATTCCGGCCCGGATGGCGATCTATTTCACGCTCGGGGCGTCGCTGCTGGCCGGGGTCGGACTCGACCGGGTGATCCAGACATCGGAGAAGAACGAGCGACTGACGCGGGTGCTGCTGATCGGGGGGGGAGCCATCGTTCTGATTGCGCTGCTCGGCGTCACCTCCACGCTCGTCTCCATGTTCCAGGATCCCTCCCTCGGACAGCTTCCGGAGCAGATGGTCGGAGCCCTCTCCTCGACGGCCGTTCCCCCTCTGCTGATCGGTCTGCTGTCGGTCGGTATCATCTGGTTCGGACTTCGCAGAAAACTTCCTGCCATCGGAACGGCCATCGCCTTGACGCTTCTCTGTTTCGTCGATCTGGTGACGTTCGGAATCGACCAGAACACCTCGCCGATCAATCCGCAGGGGACGCTGGATAACTGGGACGCGCAATTCGCCTTTGCAAAGGTTCAGCCTCCGGATTCCCTCTTCCGTGTGCAGCCCCGCGCCTACGGACAGATTCCCGGTATGCTGATGCTCCGGAATCAGGGCCCCTACAGTCGCATCATGTCGACCGAAGGATACAATCCTCTTCTGCTGCAACGGATCAATCCTCCGGCTCCGACAACCGAGGAGACGATGGCTCTGCTTCATGTGAAGTACCGGATCGAGATCGACTCGACAACCGGCCAGCCGCGCGGCATGAGGGAGATTCCGACCCCCTATCCCTTTGCCCGGCTTCTTTACGACTACCGGGTGATTGCCGATGAGGCGGAATTGAAGAGGATAATGGAAGGGGGAGAGGTCGATCTGTCGCAGACGGTTCTGCTTGAGACCGAGCCGTCGATAAAGCCGAGCGGATCGGGGGGGAGTGCCGTGATCACGCACTATGAACCGAACGGTATGACGGTGAAGACTTCTTCGGAAACTCCATCGATTCTCCTGCTGAGCGAAATCCATTATCCGGCCTGGAAGGCGTATGTCGACGGTGAGCCGGCCGAACTGCTGCGGGCCGACTGGTCGCTGCGGGCCGTCCCGGTCCCGGCCGGCGATCATCAGGTGGAACTCCGCTTTGAATCCGGCGCTTTCTCGACCGGGATGATTATCACGATCATTACCCTTCTTCTGTCCGTCGGCGGTCTCATCTTGCTCTCCTTCAGAAGGAAGGGGAAGAGTCCGCAGAATGAAGAGGAAGAGCATCACGTTTCCGGGGAGGAGGCGTAGCGTGGGAATGCTGAACGCTCTGGTTGCGAAGCTTCTGCCGATCACGCCGAAGCCGATCGTGAAAATCGTGGCTCAACGCTACATCGCCGGTGTGACGATTGATGATGCCATGGGGACCGTTGCGCGACTGAACGATGCCGGGGCGACCGCGACGGTTGATCTGTTGGGGGAGTTTGTCAAGAGTCGTGAAGTCGCAGCCCGCGAGACCGAGCATATCCTTCAGGTTCTGGACCGGATTGCCGCGACCGGCGTTCGTTCCGGCGTGTCGGTGAAGCTGACCTCGCTCGGTCTCGACTTTGACCCCGCCTTCTGTCGTCAGAACATGCGGCGCATTCTTGCAAAGGGAAAAACGCTCGACATCTTCGTCCGGATCGACATGGAGAATACGCCCTACACCGACGAGACGATAGCGATTGCCGAGGAGATGTGGAAGGAATTTCCGGGGGGTGTCGGCATCGTGCTGCAGGCTTATCTGCGGCGTACGCTCGGGGATATCGGGCGGCTGGCCCCTTCGGGGATCAGCTTCAGACTCTGCAAAGGGATTTATGTGGAGTCGGAAACGGTTGCCTACAAGGGACGGGAGGAAATTCAACAAAACTACATTGCCTGTTTGAATGCGATGTTCGATCACGGCTCATTCGTCGGCATCGCCACCCACGACGATGTGTTGATTGATGCGGCCCGACGGATCGTCCGTGAAAGAAATCTCGGGCACGGCAACTACGAATTTCAGATGCTTCTCGGCGTTCGCGAGGCGAAGCGGGATGAGCTGATCGCCGAGGGACACAGGATGCGTATCTACGTTCCGTTCGGCGAGGACTGGTACGGCTACTCGATCCGACGGTTGAAGGAAAATCCGGCCGTTGCCGGTCACGTCTTCAAGGCGATTTTCACGGGGGATTGATCGGCTGCGGTGCAGCCCGGTTGCCCGGAGGAATTGTTGTGATGGAGAATATCCCGATGATGGAATCGTTGTTCCCCGACCTGGAACCGTCACCACGCGCAGACTGCAACGTGCTGTTCAGCGGTCCGGACGTGTCGATCACCGTCCCGCGCGGAACGCTCCTGATCGATGCGGCCCGCGAGGCCGGTCTGTATGTCCCGCAGCAGTGCGGCGGACTGGCGATCTGTTCCTGGTGCCGGATGGAGATTCTGCAGGGGGAGGGACATCTCTCTCCGCCGACCGAAGGAGAAAAGAGGCTGAGGGAATGGGAAAAACTTTCTGAAAACGAACGGGCTTCCTGTCAGGCCGAAATTCACGGCGACCTGATAGTCGACGCCCGTTACTGGTAGCATATTCATGAGACGCAATACATATTCAATGTTCGGAACTTCAATCCTCCTCTCTCTTTTCCTTTCGGTCTTCGGCTGTGCGTCGGGAGATAACGGAGGGGAGGGGAGAGAGTCCGGAGGAGACGGTCCTGACCGACTGCAGCGGATCACACTGGTCGACATCGTCACCCACGACAGTGCGCGGGCTGCACAACCGGCTATTCTCGACGGCATGTTGCGTCAGGCTTTCGACTCGATTCCGGAGATGACCTACGTGACCTTTCACGAACGGGGATCGAAAATTCCCGGGAGTGATTCCGGTATGTCGACGGCCGACCTGGCGGAGGCACTCGATCTTTCGGCCGTTCTCTCTCTCCGCATCGCCCGCTTCGGTTCGGTTGTCGGGGCCGATATGCGGGCGCTGGATCCCGGAACCGGAACCGTCCTGTTCCACGACCGGGCCTTCAGCTTTATCCGCTACCGGGATGAAGAGGACAATCTCCTCTTCGGTCCGGCTCTCTACGAAGTCGTCGAGCGGCTTGTCCACCGGATGGCGAGGCGACCCGATTCGGAGCGACTTGTCGTCTCGGCCGAGCCGTTGGTGATTGGAAGTGTGGTGATCGAAAAGGATCCCGCCCTCGGAAAGATTGGCGAGGATCGCGTGAAGATCAGCAAGAACGGCGTCAGGGCACTGGGGGATTTCGCCCGGGTGAGCCATCCCGAGTTTATCGTCTTCGACTACGAGTCGCGGGGGCGTATCTACGAGACCGTCGGACTCTCCGCCGTCGAGGATCATGCCCCGGTCGGGAACCTGGAGCGGCAGGCACTTTTCAATCTCGATGTCCCCTACATGCTCAACGGAAGCATCCGCCCGGCACCGAACGATTCGATAGAGTTCGGTGTGGAGCTTCGCTACATTAACGGTCCGGCTTCCGATACGCTTGTCGATCAGCAGACCCGACGGTTTGATCGTGGGATATTCGAGACGGCCACAACCGAGCGGGATGCCATCAGTCTGATGCTGGAGCTGGCCGACGAGCTTCTGTTGCGACAGGCCGAGCGGATCCGGAACGCCTACAGACCAAATGCCGGGGAGGAGTAAACCTGTGAGACCGCCTACATCAACGCTTCGCGATTCATCGGTCGGGACCGGTTCCGACCCGGTTGAGACGCTTGTTCTGTTCATCTGCAAAGGGTTCTCCGGAGAGATTTGCCGGGTGACGCTCGATCCCGGCCTGACGCCGGAGGAGGCGATCCCCGGAATCGCCGACCGGATCGAATACTATTCGCCCGACTGGGAGAAGATCGGCCTCTACAATCTGACCCGCGACTTTGAATACAAATCGGGTGTTCCGTTCAGCCAAACGCGGACCGAACCGGGCGATCTGGTGATGATGGCCGACGGTGCGGCCTGCCATAAGGAAGAATAAAAGAAGAAGAAGAGAGAACGAACCGATGCGATACGAACGCCACATTTTTGTCTGCGTCAACGAGCGGGAAGAGGGGCATCACAGGGGCTGCTGCAAAGCGAAGGGGGGAGAGGAAGTCCGGGCCGCGCTGAAGGAGCGGATTAAGTCGCTGGGACTGAAAGCCCGCTGTCGCGCAAATGCTGCCGGTTGCCTTGATGCCTGCGAGTTCGGTGTGACGGCTGTCGTCTATCCGGACGGCGTCTGGTACGGCGGCGTGACGATCGACGATGTCGAGGAGATCGTCGATCGGCATCTGATCAAAGGGGAACCGGTCGACCGACTGAGGATTCCGCACCGGAAGTACACTCCTGAAGAATTTCTGCCGCCGGATTCCGATGAGGAACAAGCGAGCGAAGAATCAAACAACCAAACCGAGAACGAGAACAGAAAAGAGAAGTGAGCATCATACAGCCGACAACCAGATATATCGACATTCCGGCCGGACGAAGCATTCCGGATATTTTCAACGCCGTCATCGAGATTCCGAGGGGATCGCGGAACAAATACGAGTACGATCCCGAGTACAACGTCTTCCACCTCGACCGCGTTCTGGCCTCTCCGATGCACTACCCGACCGCCTACGGATTCGTGCCGAGCACCCTCTTCAGCGACGGCGACCCGGTTGACGTGATGGTCCTGATCGAGGAACCGACCTTCGTCGGATGCTTGATCGAGGTCCGGCCGCTCGGGGTGATGCGCATGATCGACGCCGGGAAGCAGGATGACAAGATCATCTCGGTGCCGGTTGCCGATCAGCACTTCTCCCATTATCTGACGCTGGAGAACATGAAGCCCCACACGCTGGAGGAGATCAAGTACTTCTATTCCCACTACAAAAATCTTGAAGGATACGAGACGGAGTTTGCCGGGTGGGGAGGGATCGACTATGCTGCGCAGATGCTGACCGAGTCGATGGCCCGGTTCCGGAAGCGGGAGATGAGCAACGGGAACCAGGGGCAGGGGTAACCGGGATGTCCGATTCGGATCGACATCGTCCGATCTCATCGTGTGGTATCCGCCGGGTTCCGACCCGGCGGAGTTTCCTTCCCCTGTTGTTTCGGGGAGTCTTTCTCCTTCCGTTCCTTCTCACGGTCGCCTCGGCCCAACCCGATGAGACGGATCCCCTTCCCTCCGATTCAACGACGATTGATTCAACCGCTGTTCCGGATGCCGATTCCGTTGCCGCACCGGTCGACTCTTCCCATCTGTTCCTCCGCACGGTCCCTCCCCCCGGTGCGGTACAGTCCGAACGGGATTTCTTCGGCCAAGGACTGACCAAGTACGATATTCCCGACCGACTCCGCTTTACACTGTTCGATCCTTTGCTCAGCAATGCTGAAGGTTTCGTGATGTCCGGCAGTGTGCCGGGTGAACTCGGCGGCATCTCGTATGCCGGAGGAGATCCGGCTGCCGTATCGTTCCTGTTTAACGGAAGAATCCTGAGGGGGGCCGACGCCGTCGCCTATGATCCCTCGCTCTATCCTCTTGAGTTTCTTGAGAAAGCCGAATATGTCGACGGAGGAAGAGCGATCGTCTACGGAGGTGCCGATGCGTTGAGAGTCGTCAATATCCTTCAGCCCCAATTCGATGTCGAGGGGAGTTATCTCCGCCTTGTCTTCGGCAAGGGAGGGGGTGGAACGGCGCGGGCCGAAGGAATTTTTGCGAGAAATCTGTCGCGAAGGACAAATCTTTCCGTCGGCTTTCGTCGGCTGACCTCCGACGGACTCTACGGCAATCAGTCGATCAACGGCATGAACATCTACGGCTCCCTCTATCATCGCTACGACGGAGGACTGACAGCTTCGCTGACCGGGATGGTGACCGATTTCGAGCGGGGGGCGAACGGCGGACTTGCCGAGGGGAGTCTTTTCGGAAGTTCTGCCGCGGCGGTCCGGAACGATACGTTGACCGAGGGACGTCTGCGGCACGACCTGACGCTGACGTTCCGGTGGATACCGGAACTCAGGGGTGTGACTGCGGTCGATTCGATCAACACGTCCGGAATGACACGATACGACGGCAATGTTTACTTCAGTCACGGAGAACGTTCGTTGCTCATCGGTGATCGGGAAGCGGTTGTTGACGGATTCTCTTCTCACATACAGGGAGATCTGTTCGGATTCAATGGAAGTGTCGTTACCAGGCTCGGCACGTCGGAGTTGCGCGGCGCGGTACGTGGGGAGATTGAAAACGGAGAGGATGGAAATCTTCACGCCGGAGGACTTCTTCTTCATCCCCTTGCCGAAGGGTTTCTGCTTGGAGGAGGAGGGGCGATCACCAACGGCTTCGGCAGAACCGGCACGACGCTTTTTGCCGAGTTCAGAGGGAGGCCCGGCGATTCAACCGGGCTGCGCGGAACCTGGCGCTACGGCATCGGTGACGGGCCGGTTGCCGTCAACGACACGCTTCTGACGCTGAGTGGCGAGGGGACTCTCTGGTTGGGGGAACTTGAAGGAATCTGGAACAACGGCGGGACGAACATCCGGATCGGCGGCTGGATTCGACGTGGCGTCCGGACGACAACAAGTGGTGCCGAAGAGTATACGATTGCCGGAGGGAGATTCAGCGGACATCTTCCTCTGGCTTTTATGCGAGTCGGTTGGCATATCGACGGCACGGTTACGCCGGAGGGGGACGAGCGGTATCCGTCGCTGGCGGCGCGGAGCGAAATCTCCGTCCCGCTTCATCTGTTGAACGGCGCCCTCGATCTTGATCTTGGAACAAATATCGCCTGGCAGAGTTCTTTCTCCGGCATCGAGCACGATCCGATCACCGGTCTCTGGCTCTATCCGCGCGCGGAGAATACGGGGGAGAGACAGAGCTGGGGACTGATCGATCTCTTTGCATCGGCCCGGATCGGAACGGCCTATCTGAACCTGACGTTCTTCAACCTGCTCGATGCGGAATACCGAACGGTGAGCCGCTACCCGACGTGGGGGCGTTCCATCCGCTTCGGCATCACCTGGAGCATGATCGACTGAAGGAGGAAGGCCAAGTCTTCTTGTCAACTGAAAAAATGGTATTTCGCGGGAACGTATCCGATAACTGGAACCATTAACACAGGGTATCATGGATCTCTACACGATTCTTTTTAAAGCGCACTCGGGACTTCGCTGGCTTGTGCTGGCGGTCTTCGTCATCACGATCATCAAGCTGCTGATCACCTGGCTCGGGAAGAAGGAATTCGGCAAGGGAGACAACGGCTTGCTGCGGGGGACGATCGGTCTGCTCGACCTGCAGATGCTGTTGGGGCTCTCGATACTTATCTACATCATCGTCAACACAGGAGGCCCGGCAACCTATCAGTATGAACATGCCGGCACCAACCTCGTCGCGATTATTCTGGCCCACCTTGCCGGGAAGGGGAAGGACAAACCGGGACCGATTCGTGCACGAAATGCCTTCCTCTTTTTGTTCGTTTCAGGAGCTTTAGTCGGCTTGGCGATCTCTCGGTTGCCGCAAGGGTGGTAGATCTGCAAAAAAGTGTTTTTCCTGTCGCGACGGGTATTGCATTTTCATAAAATCTTCTTATTATTGCAGTGCCCGTTAGCGCTACCTGGCGTAGACCAGCCACAGCCACACACAGCCAAGGGGCGTTAACACAAAAAGGGTCCGGCGAAGTTATATGGGGGGGCTTCGCCGGTTTTTTTTTGCCCAAAATCGAATTAGGCCTTCCGTTATCTTTTCTTTACCAGTCCGGCTACCGTTTCGATGTGATAGGTTTGCGGGAACATGTCAACCGGTCGGATATATTCAAGCCGGTAGAGTTCTGCCAGCAGAGCGCAATCGCGGGCCTGTGTCGTGGGGTTGCAACTGACATAGCAGATCCGTTCCGGAGCCAGACGCAGCAGTGAAGCGGCGACATCCGGATGAAGGCCGGCCCGGGGGGGATCGACGATCACCACATCCGGTCGCGGATAAGAGGACGTTCCCTTTTCCAGCTCTCCGATCACATCCTTCAGATCTCCGGCAATGAACGTTGCGTTTGTGATCCCGTTCCGTACACCGTTTGCACGTGCATCGAGAATCGCCCCTTCGTTCAACTCCACACCCAGAGCCGATGCGGCGTTGCGGGC
This sequence comes from uncultured Ignavibacteria bacterium, assembly GCA_965650895.1. Lineage (GTDB taxonomy): Bacteria > Bacteroidota > Ignavibacteria > OLB7 > OLB7 > JAGWAZ01. Next base: position 13,116 of record CBFGQN010000025.1, read on the forward strand.
CGCCGCCAGCGTGATCGTTCCGGCTCCGCAGTACAGATCCCACACATGTTCCTTTCCCGTCAGTCCGGCCGCCTCCAGCGCAAGTTCGTAGAGCCGGTCTCCCTGCTTCGGATTTGTCTGGAAGAATGAGAAAGGGGAGATCGTGAAGGTGTTCCCGGCTATCCGCTCGGTGATCGTTCCCGGTCCGTGGAAGACGTACAGTTCCTCGCTGAAGGCCACGTGCGCCTTCTTCCGGTTGACCGCGTTGACGATCGTGGTGATTTCCGGTACCGCTCGGGTCATGTGCCCGGTGTACTTCTCAAGAAGCGGAGGATTCGTATCGGCCGTGACAAGGACGACCATGATCTCGTCGGTTGCCACCGATGTCCGGACGACAAGGTTCCTGAGAAAACCCTCGTGATTTGTCGTCGAGTAGGGGGGAAGATCATGTTCGAGGGCGAAGGCCCGGGTCTCGTTCAGAATCCGGTTGCTCTGCGGCGATTGCAGAAAACATTCACGGACGTCGAGCACCTTGTCGAATCGCCCCGGAGCGTGCAGACCGAGAGCGAAGTCCTTCCGGTATTCCTCTCCCGACTCGATCTCCGACGCCGTCAGCCACCTGTTTGCTCCGAACGAGAATTCCATTTTGTTCCGGTACCAGAACGGCTCGTCGCAACCGAGTGTCGGCAGGACTTCAACGTCCTCGAACCCTCCGATCCGCTCGAACGCGTCGACGACGTGCCGCCGTTTCCAGCCGAGCTGTGCTTCATAGCTCATGTTCTGCCACTTGCATCCGCCGCAGTCGCCGAAGTAGCGGCAGCGGGGTGCTATGCGGTCCGGACCGGGGGAGAGAATCTCGAGCGTTTTTGCCTCGGCATACGAGCGCTTCTTCTTCGTGATCATCGCCCGGACGGTATCTCCCGGAACACATCCGGTCAGAAACACCGCCATCCCCTCATGCCGCGCCACAGACTGTCCGTTGAAGGCGGCCGATTCTATCGTAAGCGTCACCTCGCTCCCTTTCTTCAGGGTCGAGGGGACGAATTCCGTGTTGGTCTTATCCATGTATTATATGAGGTAGCGGTTCAGATGTGATGAACGTATAGCGTTTTAAGAAATGTCTCCCGTGAAAGAGTAACCACCAAGGGCACAACGCATCACCAAGGGGCATTCTCACCCTTCATCCTGCTGCACGTGCCGGCTCTATAGTGTTCTATAACGGAACCGGGGCGAGAGAGAGTTCGCTCGCCCCGGTCGTCTGTTCTTTCTGTGATTGCAGTTATCGATTGTCGGATGCCTTTCAGGCATTCTCAAGATCTTCACCCGTGACGGTCGTCCCGTCGGTTTCGTCTCCTCTGCGTCGTTTCAGTTCCATAAAGATGCCGAAACCGATCAGCGCAAGGAGCATGATGTTCAGGATCAGCGAGATCATCACGCCGGTCTGGTGGGCTTCGCTCTTGTATTCATAACGGATCGTATGTTTACCCGGCGGCACAACAATACCGCGGAGCAGGTAATCGGTCCGGATCGTCTCCACCGGCTCCCCGTCGATCGTCGCATGCCATCCCGGCGGATAGTAGATTTCGCTCATGACCATGAAGTTGGTTCCCGGCGCATCCGCTTCCATTTCGATCAGGTGCGGCTCCCACGTCGTGATGTTGATCCGGTCCTCGGAATCGGCACTCCTGTTCGGGGTCGTCATTCCGGTCGAATCTCCTGCGGCAACCGAGTCGCCCGGCGCCGTGGTACCGGCTGCTGCAGATCCCGGCAGAGGATCGATCTGCGTCGACAACTGCGCAGGCAGATAGGCCACCTCCCGCGGATCGAAGGCATTCCCCCGGATCATTTCAAGAATCTGCCGGTCCTCGGCAACCTCTACCCGGTCGACGAACCAGGCGCGGGGCATGGCCGTCGAGCGTTCGTAGAGGTTCGGCGCAACCTGTTTGTCGGTCGGGGCCGTGGGCTGATCCGAGATCACGTAGCGCGTGTTCAGAAGATCCCAGGCCAGTCCCGGACCCGGCATGCTGGTGCTTCCATTGTTGGTGAAGTCCATCAGGTCCTGATACCGCCGTATCTTCGCCGCGCTGTATCCGCCGATATGCTGGTGGCGGAAGTGAGCCGGATAGCTCGGGTGGCGGGTCAGATCGGCGATCCGGAAGAGAGAGGAATCCTGCCGGGCGATCAGATACTGGTCCGCAGGGGTCGGGTTGAAGACGGTGAACGCTTCTTCTCTCGGAACGTTCTCGATCATCGGACGATAGTCGACCCGCCAGAGGTCGATCACCGTCAGCAGAA
>CBFGQN010000026.1:0-15296 GCA_965650895.1 uncultured Ignavibacteria bacterium
GAAGCTCAGCTCCTGACTGATGACGTCGCCGCTCGCATGGGCCGTTGCCTGATCGGGCACGATCTCAACCCATTCGGTCCATCGCATCGCACGTCCGATGCTTCCCATGTGCTCTATCGCGTCGCAGCCGCAGCTCATACAATCTCCTCAGGTTCGTCTTCCGGTCGTCGTTCCATCACAAACAGGCTTTCGCCCGCAATCAAATTCACCGTCCCCGCCGCACCGTTGCGGGAGGGGATCACTTCCACGTATTGCCCCGCACTCAGCGAGACCCACGCTTCAAGGCTTGTACTGCTTGCCAAATGCGGACTGGCCCCGCCACTGATATATCCGCCGCGCCCCGTACCCGAAACGGTCGCCACACCGTCGACCCGAAACTGCAGCCCGATACTCGTCTGCGCGACCGCGCTCGAATAGGTGAGAATCGCATAGAGTCGGTAGAGCCCCCCTTTCTCCACGATCCCGCGCGATGAATGCGCGCCGGTCGAGTGGGAGAAGTCGACACCGACCCGCACGTTCGTGTCCCACGAAACCCCGAGACCGCTGTCGTCGTTCACGTCCGGCGTCAGCCCGGTCGTCAGGACCATCACGCTTCCGTGATCCTTCTGCTGAGCGAGTGCCTTTGCGTCGGCGCAACAGTCGGCGGCCATGCACCGCGTCGCCTTCAGCGCCTTCCACAAGGCGCGCCAGCGAACGTTCAGCAGACGCGCCAGACGCGGACTCAAATCCTCCGGCTCGGCAGGCCCGCGCACCAGCATGTCCTGGTCGGGATCGTACTTTTCAAACAGCATCCGCGTAGTACTTTTCAAAGAGCCTCTTCAGACCGCGCCGGAGTGCGCGGCCATTTCGGCATTTGCGCTTCAGCGCATCGATGTCGTGGCGCAATCGCCGCCGATTGGCATCACTCAGAACCTGACGTTCAGGTTCACCAGCGCAGGCGGCTTCTCGGTGGTCTGTAGCGGTCTGCATTTGTCGTCGTCGTGCGTAAAGGTTCGGGTCAAGTATCCGGCCAAGAATCCCCCGCCGAATGTCACCCCCAGCTTCAGGGGTTCGGCGTACCATTTCTCCTTCGGTGGTGGAAGGTGGATATACTCGGTGCGGGTCGTCGTCGTATCCGGCGGCGGTCGTCTGGTGATTGTGATGCGCGGCGGCGGATGACTGGCCAAGACGTTGATGGTATCGCCGTCAGCCTCGACAGTGTCGAGCCGCATCGCGAACGGGGGAGCGACGAATTCCGTCACCGTGTCGACCCCGTTGATCGTCACCGTGTCCCGGAAGACAATCGGATCGCCACGGACCACCACCGGCACACGTCGCTCGATCACTTCGGGCAGCATTTGCACAACCGTCACCGTGTCGCGTCGCTCGACGACCGTCGTTTCCGGCGCGCCGCATCCCTTCAGAAACCAGCCCAGCGTCACACCCGCAAGGGCCGCAATGATTGATATGATCCAGTTCAGATTCATGCTTACCACGTTGCGTTATGGCCGCGCGTGTCGACGTGAACAAACGTCGGGTACTTCCCGAGGCCCCCTTTGAACCAGTGTTCCTGATCCCGCATTTTCCGCAGCTCCTTATACATCGTCCTCAGTTCGTCGCGACGACCGCTGACCGGCTGAATGTCAAGCGCACAAAACTTCAGATGCTGAGACCCAGCCGCTCCGCCGACAGCTTTGTTGTATGCCGGAGACCGATATGCACTCGTGATCCTGATCGCAAATCCGCACCGTCGCCGTAGTTCCTCGACAACCCCGATTGTCGCTACGATATTCGGCCACAGATCACGCGGCGGCGGGCTATTCTGCACTCCACGGCGGACGGCGTCGTGCCGCACCAACAACTCGGAGTGGCGGAAGTGGTCCAGGCAAAGTCTTAGGACAAACAGCTGGAAGTCGTTGAAGTATTCGTACATGATAATCCTCTCGTAATACGTGAGTGCGTTCACCGCCAAAGACTATCCTTCGGACTTGTCCCGAGCCACCAGCATCAGGACCACCGCCCCGACGGTGATGACCGTATCGGTGATAATCTGCGGCACCTCAACGCCGAACCAGCTCAACAGACCGACGACGCCCAGCGCAAAGCCCGACGCAGTGGTTCTTGGATCTTTCAAAGCCTGCATGGCATTCATGTCATTCCTCTTTTGGTTTGGTCAGTCGTTTTATCAGGATGCGGAAGAGCCGGTTCTGCTGGCGGATATGGTCATCCAGTTGTCCGATTGTCGATTCAAGCTTTGCCAGCCGCTCGTCCTGCTTCGCTTCATGCTCGCGGTCGAGACGTCGCTGCTTCGTCGTGTGTGTCAGCATCGCAATGATCGCAGTCGCGAACGTCCCGATAACGGCGAACATGCTGATGATGTCGGACGTGCTCCACTTCATGCGCGATAGATCAAATCGGCCCGGCGATCCCATCCCGTTTTGCAGGAGTAGCGTCGTATGGTCTTGATGCGACGCCGGGCCGACAAGTTTTCAATTCGGTTCCCCAGGGGGACCGGCGGCGTGACCACCACCACCGCCGGTCTGATTGTCTCAGTGTCGCGCGCACGAGCTTCCGTCTCACGACTCGCTCGTCTTGTGGATGGTCCGATTTCCCTCGGTGTGTTGATATCTTATGCCGGTTTCAAGTTCCGTACACGACGTCCGGCGTTCTCTTCTTCGACCTTGTTTTCAAGGCGCATTTCCCACTCGATGCGGCCTGACTCTTTGCCTTCCTGATGATCCTTCTCGTGCCAGTACAGGCCGGAGTTCGTAACGACCGCAATGCGGCCCTCGCCGGGCGACAGGACATAGATTGAGCTCGTCTCGTTCACAGGCACCCCAGCATTGTCCGGCTCAGTGTTCGTGATAGCTCCGTCGACCATCCGAATCAGCGGAGTCGTGCCCCACGTTTCAAGCGGCTGATCGAGATGGTTCCGGGTGGTGCCGAGTAGGTTCTTTTCGCGGGCAATCATGCGGACTGTCGCATACATTTCCTTGTTCAGGGGAATGCCCAACGGGTTCTCGACTTGGGCGATAGCGAAGTCCATGATCCTCACAAAGATGTTCCAGTTGTCCGGGTCTGACAGATCGAGGCTGTTCGGCGCACCGCTTGCATACGACGCCGCATCGATCACGCCCGTGATACCAAAGCCGGGAAGATTACTCGACCCGTTATAGATCGTCTTCAGTCCCGTCATCTGTCGCGGAGTTCCCGCGCCAGTCCCGTTGAACGAAAGGCCGACCAGACCATTCCTCCACGACTTGAACTTCTTTCCGATGCGCTTGTCGAGCCACCCGCCCAGATCACGCAGCCCTCGCTTGTCATCTTCGATATAACTGATGTCCACATCCTGGCTGTCGCCATGAAACGCCAGCGCGCCGGTCAGCCGGTCATCCGGGGCTTCGTCCGTGCTTGTATAAGAGCCTCCGGCTCCACGAGTTTGCACAGTGGTCGTGCCGGTGATCGGTCGATAGTCGTAATCGGTCGGCTCCAACTCAAAGGCAGACGCGCCATCCAGAAAGGCAATCCACGGGTCTTCCAACATGCGCGACAACGCCGCTGTCCCCCTCTCGAATTCGCCCACGTTCGATACTTGTGCAAGTCTCATTTCTTTTCTCAATTAGTGTGAAATGGTGGTCTGCTTATCTTCGGTTGTCGGTTGCTCAGTTCTTCGCTAACTCGTCTTCGACGTACTTCATCAACTTCGGATCGGAACCACGTGCGAACGCCGTCGAATAGCTCTTCGATCCATCCTTGCCCTCTTCCTTCTTTGCCGGTTGCGCGGCAGCCTGCTTTGCAAGGGAGGGATTCTCCGGCAGCCGACCGATGATCGCAGCGGTCGTGTCAAACGCCTTTTCCAAATCCCCCTTCCACGTATCCTTCTGGTCCGGCGCGATCCGCCCCTTTGCGATTGCCTCGGAAAGGATCGAATCAATCTTCGACGCTTTGTCCTGTTCATCGCGCGATTTGACCTGACCTTCCAGCGCATCGATCTTTTCCTGCAGCGGTGCGGTTGCGGACTTCACCGCGTCGGCGACGATTGTAGCGAGGTCCGTGTCGCCGTCCTTCTTCTCGGCCTTCAGTGGGGGCACTGGGGCCGGTTCATCCTTCTTCGGCTCCTCTTTCGGCTCCATCTTCTTCAACTCCTCTTTCGGCTCCATCTTCTTCAACTCCTCTTCGACTTTCTTCATCTTCTCGTCGCTGTCTTCGACGCCGAAGATGCTCTTCAGAGAGGCCATCAGAGAGGCCATGAATTTTGCCCAGTCCATAGTGGTATAGATTAGTGGTGGTCGGTCTACTCAGTCTCTCGTGTCAACAACGGCGCCTTACGACTTTCGGCTCTTGCGCGCCTTCGTCGCGCCTTCCTCGACATCGGTTCCCCCGGTCGGCGCGGGCGGATCGCCGCCACTCAGGTTCGGTTCGTCATCGCCGTTCGGCGCATCTCCTTCGGTGTGCTGCTTATCGCCTTCCCCCGTGCCCAGTTTGCCGTACTCTTCGGCAAGAGCTTCAAGAGTCTTCGACGACGGCGCAGGCAGACCGCCATGCTGCTGCATCCATCCGATCACGCCAACGACGGCGTTGTAATAGGCCGAGTCATCACTCGACACGCCGACGACCTTCATCGCCCGGCGCACACTAGTCTCGCTCGTATCGTATTCGCCGTTGCGGTCGATGTGCGTCATCAGGCCCGGCAAGGTGTTGGCAATGCGGACATGGGTTTCGGGCGGTGCGCTCGTTGCCCCGCACGCCTGAAAGACCTTGCGTCGATTGATGATAGAGTCCATAGTTGTCGCTCTCCGGTTCGATTGTAAAAGTCAGGTTCAGCCCGCGTCAATTGATCGCTTGCCGGTTAACATGATCGCAACCTACGCCCCCCGAAACCGCCCGGAGTTCTATAGATATATCTATGACTTTCTCCCCGTCCGGGTCGACGATCTTTGTGTGAGCCATTACACAGACGCGACCTATGCCTATCCTGAAGCCGGACGAACTCGGCGCATACATCGGAGAGACCTTCGCACGGTTGATGACGCAGGATGCCCGGAGCTTTGAGCAAACCGAGCAGAGCGCGGCGGACCTGATCCACGCCCGCACGGGACTGGTGATCCCGGACGATGCCGACAACGCGCCAGCGTGGGCAAAGGAGGCGTCGGCGTACATCATTCAGTTCAAGCGCATCGGGGTGCTGGCAAACCTGACGGTTGCCAAAGCGCAATCGGTCCAGGCGCAGTACCGGGCAGCCCTTGAAAGCCTCGACATGCACAAGCAGGCGACGCCGACCGGACGCCCCGGCGCGGAGTGGGGAGAGATACAAGGGGTGCTGAAATGGTAACGACAGGAGTCGGCGGGTTTACGGCATCGTGGCGGCACATCGTCGAGACGCTGAAGGCGAAAGCGGCAGAGCGATCGTGGCCGGTCGATCCCGCGTCGATCATCGAGGGGAACTGGCGTGGCGACACGGCAATCACCCCGCCCGCCATTCTGGTCTACATGATCCCGGGCAAGCTCTTCGACGTGCAGAGCACGCATCCTCACGTTGCGACGCTCAGCGTCTTCGCGGTCGTCCCGGATACGGGCGACGTCGCCGAGACGACCGGCAACGCAGTGAGCTTGGGATGGAAGATCGAGCGCGTCCTGAGCCGTGTCGGCCTCACCATCCGATGGGGACGCGACCGGGTCACCCTCGACACCGTCGCCGATGGGTTCGCGGCGACACATGTACAGTGCGAAGTGTGGTACTTGGAACGGTAGAGTATGAGAACGAAGGCGCATAAGCTTCCGGCATCGACGCAGCTTGCAATCGCGCGTCGGAAGGAACGAAATCCCGAGATGACCTACGCGCAACTGGCCGAGCACTTCCGCTGCTCTTACGCTCAGGCGCGCAAGGCTCACAAGGACTATCTCGAAGGGAGGCTTTCATACGGTCGCACACGACGACCGAAGAAAAGGGGACGACCGCCGAAGACCGACGGCGACGCGACACTGCTGAGCCAGTACGAAACCGCACTTGCCGAGATGGCCGCCTCGAACTTCGATCCGAAAGAACGGATCGTCCTGCTTGAAAAGCTCACGGTCATTCGGCAGACGATCCAGAAGATCGAGCTGACGCATCACCTGAAACGGCGCGATGCCGAAATCATAAAGCGCATCATCCATCGCTACGAACCGGAGGTCTCCGACGATAGGGTGATCGCGATCTATCACGAAGAGGTGGAACGGTGGAAGGCTTCTCTTTAGCCGACTTGGCTATGCAGGATTTTCAGCGCAGGACGGACGCCCGCACCGCGCTGATGCCCGCCGCGCCGTGGTCCGAAGAAGAGGCGACCGAGAAGGCCCGGCGCAAACGACTACGCCAGACCGAGAACGACTTCTTCGCGTTCGACCGGACCTACTTCACGCCGGACATGTACCCGGACTATTCGGAGCCGGGCCGCTTCCAGCGAGAGATTGTCCGCATCGCATCAATCCCCGGTGTGCAGATCGTCGCCGGAGCGCGGAAGCACGCGAAGACGGCAACCGCAAAAAAGCTGGCCACCTTCTATCTGCTGACCGGAAAGCACAAACTGATCGGCACGCTCAGCCAGACATTGCCGACGTCGCGCAATATCCTGAGCGACATGTACTGGCTGATCGCCGACAACCCGCGACTGCTCCACGACTACCAGATCGAGTGGATCGAAGCGAACGAAGACAAGCTGAGCCTGCGCGTGATCCGCCCCGACCGTCGACCTCACATGTGCCATGTGCAAGCATTCAGTGAGGGCCGGTCGGTGCGCGGATACGCGCGTGGTTTTGCAAGGCCAGAGTGGCTCTTATGCGATGACCTGGAGACGCGGCAATCGCCACTCGACCCCGATCATGTGCGGAGCCGGGCGGCGATCCTCGCCGAAGCGAAATCATCCCTGACCGATGACGGAACAATCATCGTGCTGGCGAACAACTTTGACGAGCGGTGCTTGACGAACACGTTGCTCGATGAACAGGAACGGGGGGTGTTGCCGACGTCGTGGCGCGTCCATGTGTTTCCCGCATGGGACAGCGAGCAGAATACCCCCTTGTGGCCCGAGCGATACCCGGTCACCTCAGAAGACGAGTTGCGCGCGATCCTTGATCCAGCCGACCAAAGCGAGTGGAGCGGCGATTACCAGCAAGACCCGGAGCCGCCCGACGGGCCGATCTTCTCACGTGAGTATTACGCGGAGTACGACACGTTGCCGACCGACGCACGCGGCGTGCTCTTCACCGACCCGAATCTCGCACTAAAAGGAAAGGGCGACGAGACGGCCATCGTCATGTATTTCTACAGTCCGACGCACGACCTCTTCTTCGTTCCGCGTTGGATCGTCGAGAGCTACTCCGACAGCGACAAGCTGTTGAACGACGCGCTACACACGAAGGGGGCGATGGAGCCGGGCACGGTCTTCCGCACCGGATTCGACGGCAACGTCACACAAGAGTCGACATGGTCAAACAACATCCGCAACTGGTGCCGAATCCACGGCAAGCCGTTCCCGCACGTGGAGTTCCAGAAGATCAACGTCGACCTCTTCGCGAAGAACATTCAGGCATACTGGGTGCGAGGGAAAGTACGATTCCCGCGCGGATCGATGCAGAACCCCAAAAGCAAACGCGAGATTGAAATGATCTTCAAGTTCGCCGGGAAGAAGAAAAAGCGAAAGGACGATTTCCCCGATGCGCTTATCAACGCCCACGAACTGATTTGCAGTTCCGGTTTCGTCCGGCATCAAACGACCGAGACAACGACCAAAGCCGAGACCTTTACGGACTTCTACCGATTCTGATATGGGACGCTATCAATTCGCACCGCTGAAGGACAACACATATCCCGAAATCGACGACATCAAAAAGGCCCTGAAGAAGGCCGATAACGAGTCGGAGAAGGATCGGGACGTTCGGCCCCTTATGGCCATCGAAATGCGCATGGTCGAAGCAAGCGGACGCCTGCGGGGACACGTACTGACGCGGCGCACGGCAATCACCAGCTATGACTGGGATATTGCCCCGGACGACAAGGCCGACATCGAGCGAGCGCAAGAGGTCAGAGCGCGTCTGAAGAAGACCATCAACCGAATTCTGAACCGACACACACAGACGCCGCTATTCGGCGCGCTTGCGATCAAGCTTGAGCCGGTCGACGTGGAAGGGAAGTGGAGTCTGCGCCCGGTGCGCATCTATCGTCCCGACGAAATCGAACGCACAGGAGACGATCTCGACGACGTCGCGATCCTTGTATCCGAGGGGGCAGCCGTCAAGCGTGAATATCCCGACAACCCGCAGACGTGGATCACCGAGACCGACGAAGACACCTTCGTCCAGGGGGGCATTCTGCGCTCGTTGATCTACAACGAAAAACTGCGCCTGGACAACGTGCAGGAATGGGCGAACGCAAACCGGAAGATCAAGGGGCTACTGATCTCGAAGCTGAAGGAGTTCGCAAGCGACGCCGATAAGAGTGTCGCAAAGCAGACGCTCAGCAATGTGAACACGTACGGCTTCGGCATCACCAGTGACGCGGCGGATTACGAGTTTCTGCAGATCATCACCTCGGCCGGAAGCCAATGGTTCAGCGACTTTATCAAGCTACTCTCCGATGAAGAATCGATTGCGATTCTCGGGCAAGCCAACACGACGCAGCTTCCGAACAACGGAGGCAGCCGCGCAGCCTTGCAGGTGCTGCAGTTGATCCGCGCGGACATCCACTACGCCGACATTGTCCGCATCGAGCAGACGCTGATGCCGCAGCTACTGCTGGCCGATCACCAGCTCAATCACGACCCGGCGGCACTTGTCGCCCCGTGGAGATTCGCCCTGCGGCTTGCCGAAGATCGCGATGCCGAGAAGGAGATTCGGACGATTGCCGAAGCGTTGCAGTCGGGAGTCTCCCTGAAACGGCAGGAAGTGTACGAGCGGATCAACTACTCCATGCCCGCCGATGGGGATGATATTCTTACGCCGACCGGCGGCGGTCTGCTGTCGTCGCTCCTTCCGAGTGGGGCGGGAGGTGTGAGCGGTGGCTAAGATCACGATGACCGTCGCCGACCTTCAGCGCCTCGGACAAAAAGCCGTGCGCCTAATCGTCGAGCGCACACAGCGTGGGGAAGGAGTCGACGGCCCCTTCGACCCCTACAGCACGAAGACGTTCGCGATGCCGCTCGGCGCAATCACCGCGCGCGCACGTCAGGCGCTCGGAGAGAAGCTGTACGTATTCAGGACGAAACTCACGGGCGCGCTATGGGCGGCCATAGAAGGCGGCTACGCCGCTTTCAAGGCGGCAGCCTATCCCCAAGACGCCGGAACGGTAAACCTCACAGCGACCGGGAGAATGCTGCAGAACCTGAATGTCTTGCGCGTGGACCCATCGCGGAACTTGGTGGTACTGGGATTTGCAGCCCCGGAAGAGGCGGTCAAGGCGTGGTATGTCGATGAAGCGGGGAAGCATCCCCGGAAATTCTTGGGGTTCACAGAGAACGAAAAGACAGAGATGGCAGCATGGGCGGCGACGCGGATCATCGTCAGCGTTTAGTCGTCGATCACCCACTGGTGGCGGCACCGGAATCCGCCGCCGTACTTGTCGACGGGGAGGCCCTGCCCGTTGTCGAGCCTGCGGATTTCGGCGATGGTGTACGAGCGGTGATACCAGCGTCGACAGACGTCGCGCTCCGGCGGCGGGCCGACGTACTTCATCCGCAAAACTCCGCCGGCCTCGGCATCCCGGAAGCGGGCGGATCGACCAAACGCCTGCATCGCCGTCACCGTCACGGTCTGCGCACGCGCGCGACCCTTTGAAAATTGTCTGGCAAGGATCGATTCGATCTCGTCGCTCGGCAGACCTTCGCGGATACTCCGCACGACTTCTTCGACGACGGCGGTTTCGATGTTGCCGCCAACCAGTGCGAACTGCGGTGCGCTGACCTGCAGAATCGTCAGAACGTCTTGCTGTTCGGCAAGCGTCATCGTACGCTGATTGATCCACGTAAACTGCTCTATCGCCGACACCAGCAAAGCGTCCTGAAGGACTTGACCCAGAGGAGTCGCAGCAAGCAGTTCACGCACCCGGATCAAGATAATGTCGAGCGATTCGCCCGCCCGCAGACCGGCGGACACGGCGTTGCGCACATCGGTAGAAAGTCGGCGGATCGGATCAACCATGTTCACGCTCCCACGCCGTGCGCGCCGGGTGCGGAATCTTGCCTCGCAGGACGTCGCGGAAGTTCTCTTTCATGAATCGTTCCAGCGACACGAATTCCCGCTCTTCGGTAACGGGGTTGAATACGAAGACCCCGCGAACAGTGGTGATCGTCTCGATCTGCACGCCACATTGTGAGCACTGGGCAGTGCGCAGATCGTGGTCGCGAAACCGCTCAGGATTGAAGGTTACGTTTTGGCGTTCATGGCCGCAGTTCGGGCAGTCCATAGGCAATCGAAATTTGGTTTGTGGTCGGGCAAAAAGTTCGGCAATCGGAACGACAATGAATCCACGTTTTTTCCACACGCGATATGAACACATGGACCAACGTTGACGCGCCGGCGCAGATGCACCTGCTGATGCGACGCGGCGCGGATCACACGATCCCGCTGACATTCAAAGAAAGTCAGGACGGCCCGGCCATCGATCTAACCGGATACGCATTCGAGTGCGAAGTGCTGGCCGACCGGGAGGATTCAACGCCACTTCTCAGCGTGACGGTCACCGTGATCGACGCGCTGAACGGCGAGACCAGCATCGACTTCACGCGCACCCAGACCGACGACCCGGAGACGCTCCCGCGCGACTGTTGGTGGCGCATGTGGTGGACGATAGGGAGTGCGCGCCGGTGCGTGATCGCAGGACGAATCCGCATGGAGGAATGATGAACTGGATAGTCGTCACCGAGCAACTTCCGCCGGTAGTCATCACCGTCGGCAAACAGGGTGCCACTGGTCCGCAGGGACTTCAGGGATTACAAGGCGAACCGGGACCGCAAGGGGATCAGGGACCGCAGGGGGTTCAGGGGCCGGAAGGGCCGATAGGGCCACAGGGGATTCAGGGACCGCAAGGCGAACCGGGACCGCAAGGGGATCAGGGACCGCAGGGGGTTCAGGGGTCGGAAGGGCCTATAGGGCCACAGGGGATTCAGGGACCGCAAGGCGAACCGGGACCGCAAGGACCACCGGGACCGACCGGGAAAACCGGGTCGATCATCATGTGGCCGGTGCCGGTTGACGACTCAGAGTGGTACGAATGCGATGGGCGACTGTTGGATCGCGTCGAAGACGCCCCCTTGTTCTCTGTGTTGGGAGAGTATTACGGAGCGGGGGACGGGATAAACACGTTCGGAATTCCTGACTTGCGCGGACGATTCCCGGTCGGCGCAGAGACAGGCACCGATCATGATCTCGGCGACACCGGGGGAAAGGCAAGTTGGGGTATCGACACAGATAACGGAGACGCATGGGACGGCGATCTGGGCAATGACGTCCTGTCCGGTTTCGGCCAGCCCGGATCGGCTCGGATGATCTACAGCAACGACGACAGTGGAGACAACCGCCCCCCATACATCGGGGTCCGATTCATCATAAAACGATAGGAGGAAGTATGAAGTTCAAAATCTTTTTTACACTACTGGCCGCGCTGGCCCTTGCAGCTCCGGTATCAGCGCAACACGTGCCGCTCTTGACCGATCCGGGAAACGCAATCGGGGCAATCAGCGCAACCGGCAACGCCGTCACATCGACACAGCACTGGGCCAATCTCACCGACGCGACGGAAGTCACGATGTCGGTCGACTGCTGGCACGTCGGAGGGAACGGGGTTACACTACTACTGGAATACAGCCCGGACGGATCGACGTGGACAGCGACTGGGTGCTCGATCTCAATCAGCGCGACGGGGGCGCAGAAGAGTTCGACGGTTTCGCTACCCGGAGCGGCAACGACGGGCGTCTGGCTGCGAGCCGTTTCGGACGGCGGATCGACGGGGGACTATGTGCATTTGTACCACATCGACGTGGATGCGTCATAACAGAAAAGGCCCGGCATCGCTGCCGGGCCTCTCTATTTTTCATTGTCTTCGTCGTCACTTCGACGACTTCAGGATTACAGCCTTTGATCCGCACAACTCTTCAAGTCCTTGTCGGACATGCCAATACCATCCCCAGTCTGAGTGTGCCCGGTCGTCGTAGTACGTGTCCGTATGAGAGATTTCCGCACCCAGCGCGTTGCGTGTCGCGCGCCGCTCAAATGCCCACGCCATAACGCTATCTCCCCGTATCACGAACTGCCAGTTCTTTGTGATATAGTGACCGCTCCATATATCGTGCGACTCGGCCGTCGCCGCCTGCAGGACGCCGACGCCTTCATTTACCTGCTTCACTTCGAGACCTTCAATCAACAACAACGCCGACATCGCATTCAGCACTTCAGACTTCGCCTGGCCTTGACATTGCACCTGATGATGCACCCGAGACGACATACACCCCACCACCATCGCCGACGCCAGCAATGATACCAGCACCAACTTCATAAGAGACCCCCTGAGAATTGGAAATGAAAAAAGGAGGGGCGGGGACGACCCGCCCACGGTTTGGAAAATCTACGCAGCCTTTTTGATCTTGGCAACCTTCAGCAGTGCCGCCCACTCCACATACTGCACCTTGTTCCCGATCCTGAATCCCGGAACGTGCATCGATCCCCGCTTCAGTATTCCGGCCTCGACGTCCCGCTCTACGTCGACGACTTCAGCCAGCACCCATTCGTCGGCGTCTTCATCGAGCGTCGTATCAGCCCACTTGATAACCGCCGACTTTGTCGCGGGCACCTTCTTCGCTTTCGTCTTTGCCGGTTTGTAGTCCGGGCAAAGCTCCCGAAATTCCTTCTGCAATTTCTTCACTTGGTTCGCCGCAGCCGAGACCGCCAGTTCGTCCGTGTCGAGCGTTCGATGTATCGCCGCCCATTGCTGGCCGCACTCCTTTACGAGTTCGTTGTTCCCTCCAAGCTTCCGCAACTCATCGAAGAACCCCTTGCGATATTCAGGGTCACAGACCATCGTTCGGCGTTTGATTTCGCTTTGCGATAGACCCGTCTTCTCTGCGATATTAGCATTCGTTTCCCCGAGTGGTTCAATTGGACCACTCGGGAGACCGTCTTCCGAATTGCCCCTCTTAAGGTTCGCCACGCTATTCGCCTTTGTCACTTTACTTAAAGCACTTTTCAAACGGACAACTTCATCGTTGACTTGCTTCGATGTTTTCTTCCGGTGCTTATTACTATGGATCAAATCAATAAGCTCTTCATCCGCGCCGCGATAGTGGCGCACCTCCGCTGGAATGTGCGTTAACCCCGCTTCCCGCGCAGCGGCTTTGCGCCGATGCCCTGAGACCATCCGGTACCCACTCGTAGAGGGGGCGACGATACACGCCTGTAATACCCCCCGCTCTTTGATGCTCTCCACCAGGTCGGGGTCGGGTACCGTCTCCCCGTATATCTCTGCGTTCTGCGGGTGATCCCGAATTTCATCAATGGCGATGATAACGATCTTCCTGTTCATGAACCTCTTCTCCTTCAGTGTTTAGTTTATTTGTGAGTTGCTCAATCTCTGCAGCAAGGTCAGGATATGCGCAGATGTGGTCGTTCAGTGCCTTCAGGCTGTCGGTGATCCATGTGTGATCGTCGCGACCAAAGAGCCGTGCGATCTGCACGTTCGAGGTTTGCGGGTAGAGTCGGCGAATCAACATGATGGCAACGCGCCGAGCATGTACCCGCAGGCGCTCCCGGTTGCGATTCTTCATCTCTGCCGGATCGACGTTATAGTGGTCGGCCACTTCCAGCATGATGCGTCGCACATCTTCCTTTCGGGGATAGACCGTCCTCATAGCGCAAGCGGCTTCACATAGTCGATGCGATACTTGCTTCCGCTTCGGCTCGTGCAGGTGTACTCGATCACGCCACTGGATCGCAAGTCCCGGAAGACGCGGTCGACACTGCTTGCCTGCACAGTGCAGCATTGCGTCGTCTTAATCCGTCCGATCACATAGTCCTGCAGTTGCGACATCGCGATCTCCCGACCGATCCTGCCCCGGCAGTAGGAGATGATTTCATCCCCTATCGTGCTCGATGTCCTACGCAGTTCGCGGCGTTGAATCTCGTGCGGCGTTATCATGCTTCCTCCATCATTGTGGTGAGTGTGGCGTTAATGTCGGCGTAATCCCGTGCGTCGTCACTCAGCACGCAAAAAGGGAGAAGTAGTTCCCATATCTCTTCTACCCGCGCACCGAGACAATCAAACTCGAACGCCAGCTTCCGCACGCCCATCGCAACTTCAGGCGAGACTGCGTGAGACACGGCGTTCAAGTTCCCCAGAAGCGTTTGTCGCTTCTGGTCTATCTGTTCACAGAGCACCCGCAGGTGGTCCGTGAACTGCTGGGCTTGTTCGTACCTCTTCACCCTATTTCTTTGCCCCCTCGTTGACCGGGCGGACCTTCACCGTAACCTTCTGGATTACGTCGAACACCCTTGACAACGTCTTGCCGATTTTACTACCGTCCTTGATTTCATTCACAGCCTTCTTCGTCGCCGCATACTTCCGATTAATAATCAGATAATCACGCGGTTCTCCACCCTGCTTTTCGATCAATGTCATCAGGTCGCTTACCTTGTGAGGATCGATATTGTACTCAGCTTTCTCGTCGATGTAGGTGCTGTAATCCGGGCCGAGATACACCCACAAGTTTTCCATCTTTTCAGGTTTCGGCACATACGAATTTCTGACCTTCCGCTCGGCGACGCCGTGTTTCGTCGTCAGAAGCTCATACGTCTGTTCGCAAGGAAACCGAGCAGCCAGCACCTGTTCGATAACTTCCACTTCCTTCAGATTGCTGTTAATCACCTGCGTCACGATGCCGTGATATTCAATCAGCTTTTCATTCGACATACGCTCGCAGAACGCGCGCGTCTCCGCGACGTGATCGTCGCCCGTTTCTCCATCTACCCGCAACGTCTTGTTGTTGCTGTCGATCTGTTCTACCAGTGCTTTTTTTGCCATTTCAATTCTCCGTTGTGTTATGTGGTAGGTCCTGAATTGGCACGTTTACTTCGCTACTTTCGTTCTCGATAACCCGCTGAAATTCCTTCCAGCGTTCGGTCAAATACTTTACTTCCTGACTGCTCAGTTCGTCGATATAGAACTTGCTCTTGTCGTTCCATTGCCGCGACCCGCGCTCGCTCAGCCATCGATTGCAGATCGGGTTCACAAAAGTTTCCGACAGGTGCCGAAGAATAGATTTGGGGATCGACGTCACCGCCTTTCGCTGGGGCTGACT
>CBFGQN010000027.1:0-15186 GCA_965650895.1 uncultured Ignavibacteria bacterium
CTCGGCGATGAACAGGTAAACAGGTAAACAGCGTGTGCTGACGGAATCTGCAACGGGCGTGGGAAACGCCCATGCCCGTTGCATGGAGAAGCCCCCCCATTGTTCCGTTTGTCTGAAGAAGCGGATTCTTTCTTCTTGACTTTGTCGTGAGAATTCAAGAAGTTATTCCTTCCTCTCCGACATCCGTTCGGAATCTGCAAGAACATGAACCTGAGGTCCATCATGAAGAACCTGACATCACGTCCCGCTCTCCTTGTCGCTCTCACAGCCTTTCTGCTGCCGACGCTTGTCGGTGCAAAGACCACGATCAAGGGAAAAATTTCCGACGGAGAGGGGAATCCGCCGATCCTGGCTCACGTCCATCTCTTTCCGCTGGACGGAGATTTCGGCACAAAGCCGCTGAAGACGGTGGAGGTCGGCTCCGACGGAAGCTACAAGCTGACGATAGACGATCCGGGCTACTACCGGGTGGCGGTGACTGCGGTCGATCATGATTATGTCTCGGTTCCGGTCATTGTCGGCAAGGATGATGCGATGATGAAACTCGACATCGCCCCGGCCTTCCTGCGCTACAACCGGGCGCCGGAGGAACTGCAGATCATCGGAAGCTGGAACGATTTCGACTTCGCGAAAGCCGAGTCGATGACCGGAGAGAAGGACGGCAGTTTCTCCTATACGGTCAAAACGGTCAGACACTCGATCTCCTACCAGATTCTCAATCTTGTCGAGACCTCAAACGGAGGTATGCGAAGTGTGAATGTTCCGGGGTCGGCGAAGTATGTGTATGATGGAGGGGGGGATTACCGCTCGGTAATCAACGTGAAGCCGGGGAAGGTGACGATCCGGTTCAATCCGGCCGATCTCCCTGCGCGGGATGTCGGCTACGAGCCGATGGTGCAATTCGACGATCCGGTCCACGCACAGCTCCGGGAGATCGACTACGCCTACCGGACAACCAACGATCAGTTCATGTATGCCGCAATGAAGGCGCGGGCGGAGGAGAGCGATATCAGTCCGGCGGAGATCTGGATGCCCTTTGTGCAGATCGCAGAAGAATTTATGGCGAAGGAGCATCCGGAGACCGTCAGACAGTTCGCTGCGCTGAACCTTGCCCGGATTATCCGCTATGTGCGGACTCCGGAACATCCGGTCGCTTCGGATGAGACGATGGCGATGTTGAAAAGTCTCCTTCCGGCCGATGCGGAAATCTGGAGCGTGGAGCCGGGAATGGCGTCGACCATCGTCTCGTTCGGCGATGAGAGTAAAACGGAGGCTGTCCTTGAACTGGTCGAGAAGAATCCGGACAGGAAGGTCCGGGCCATTGCTCTCTCCCATCTGGTGATGATCCACGACGGGAAAGGAGAGAAGAGGAAGGCGAAGAAGTATTACGAGATGCTGGAAGATGACTTCAGCGATATAGAGGAGGTCGCCTATGTGCTGACGCAGTACGATCCGGATCGGCGGGTTCAGACCGGCAGGGAAGTTCCCGATTTCGAGGTGACGCTGATGGGGTCTGCGGAGACCGGAAGTTCCGCCGGTGTCGTCTCGAAGGCTTCGATGAAGGGGAAATATTATCTGATCGATTTCTGGGCTACCTGGTGCGGTCCGTGTATCGGCGAACTCCCCTCGCTTCACAAGGCCTACGAACGATTTCGGGGTGAGAACTTTGAAGTGCTCAGTCTTTCATTTGATGCAGCTCCCGACAATGTGAAAATATTCCGGGAGACGAAGTGGGAGATGCCCTGGCTGCACGCCTTTGTCGACGGGAGCTTCAACAGCGATCTGGCAAAGCGATTTGAGGTGATGGGAATTCCGAAGCCGGTGCTCGTCGATCCGAACGGCGTGATCGTTGCGGTCGAGTCCGATCTGCGGGGAGCAGCATTGGAGAAGACGCTCGAACGATTTCTGGGAGATGGGCAGGTGGCGCGGTAAATTTCAATTGACGATTTTTGAATGTCGAATGGGGAGAGCAAAGAGGGTAGAGGGGTGAGCCGTGAGCTATGAGCTATCAGCTATCAGCAGTGAGCTGTTCGTTGTGTGCTTTTCGTCCGCCGCGGCGGATTGCGTGAGGACTGGGGGGAGTCAGTGATGAGCTGTGAGCCGTGAGCTTTCATCTATGGAAGAGGGTGTTTGTTTTTCGCCGATCGACATTCGAAAATCGCCGATTGAAAATCCGCACGTTTGCCATTGTCTGTGGTGTGTCTGCATAGGGGCAAGGTTTTTGCAGGGGCAAAGGTTTTTGCCCCCTACAGGTTCCTGCACTCATACACCCTTTCACTCATCCACTCCCCATATACTCCTGCAGGATAATCGCCGCCGCCCACGCATCGGTCATCCCCTTCTCCCGTCGCTTCGATTTCCTGACCCCCGCCTCCACCATCCGTTCCACCGCCTTGCGTGAACTGAGCGCTTCGTCCCACTCGATGACGTTGCAGGAAAGAACGTTCCGCAATTTCTCCGCAAAGTTCTTTGCCCGTCGTGTCGACTCGGTCTCCTCGCCGCGCAGACCGTGGGGAACGCCGACGACAACCTGTCCGATCTCTTCGGATTCGACAATGGCGGCGATCTCACCGACCACCTGTCGGGAATACTGCAGAACGCGATAGGGGCGGACGGTGATCCCGAGTTCATCGGAGATCGCCAGTCCGACCCGGGCCGTTCCGTAATCGATACCGAGTGAACGCATGATGAATACCCTGTCGCTGTCACGTTAAAAAAACGAAGCCCGAACCTGAAGGTCCGGGCTTCAATGAAAATACGGTTCCGGATACTGTTTCCGGAATTGTCTTAGTCAAAGAACCACTCGACGCCGGCATGTCCGTTGAAGATACCGAAGAATGTGGCCGACGGATCGAGACCCAGCTCAAAGAACTGTGCCTGACCGAAGACGCCGATGCTCCGAGTCAGGTAATATTCAAGACCGAACGAAGCGCCGAGCGACGTCGAGGTGCTGCTTCCTGCTCCGGCATCCGCCGAGAAGATGGTTGCACCGACCATGAAGTACGGATTGACATCTCCTTCCAGAAGGAACTTGACGTATGGAGAAAGGCTGATCGACGTGACGGTAAAATCTCCCTGCTGCAGACCGAGAACACCTCCAAGCTGCAGACTCGGGCTGAGTGCATACTGGGCACCGAGGCCGTGCGTGCCGGCCTGAATGCCAAACTGCCCGTCAGGCGCTGTGCTCCCCTGTGCGAACGACGGTGTTGTCCAGAGTACAAATGCTGCCGGAAGCAGCGCCAGCATGACGAGACGGAAACGTTTCATAAAGCGCACCTCAACTTTGTTTGAAGAATTGTGGATTCTGCGCGGGACGGAAGTTCGTTCTGTAGTTCCATTCTGTCCCGACCCGAACAATTCAAACTTACCCTAAATCGGGGGAAAAACAATGGATAATTCTTGTATGCGAGGGGTGTCCGGCCACTTGGTCCCAGCGGTGCGGGAGGGCTTCCCGAAGGGGTAATTATGTCCTCTGTACACGTGGTTCGGCTTGCCGTGCGGATATGTGCCCGGCAGACCGGAAAGGGAGGGGGAGGCGGTTTCGGATGATCGTTCGAGCCTGTCCGTCCGCAGCTTGCGTTTTGTTGCCGTCGCAGTAAATTGCTCCTCCTGAATCCGGATGAACAACACATTATGATCTCTTTATCCTCTCGCCCGACCCTGCGCCGGGCGATTCTTCCGGCGGCCTTTGTCGTCGCTTTCCTGACGCTTGATTCCACACATCTCAATGCCCAGAACGATTCGCTGGAGAGGACGCTTCTCTGGCGTATCGAAGGGAACGGTCTGGAACAGCCCTCCTATCTGTACGGCACGTTTCACACGCAAAAGCCTGTGGCGTTCGACTTCGGCGACTCGGTCCTTCCGGCACTTCTTTCCTGCCGGACCGCCGCCTTTGAATTGCACGTCGACTCCATGTCGTCGGAAGTTTTCCGGCATCTCTTCCAGCCCGATTCGGTGATCGACCTGCAGGAGGTGATGAGCGAGGAAGAGTTTGCACAACTGAACGACCGGTTGATCGCAGAGGTCGGGCTTCCGGCCGAGTTCTTCCGCTATACCGATCCCTCCTTCCTGTTGCTCCTGCTGGACGATATGAATGTGGAGGAACTGGAACCGGAAGACCTGGAAGGACTGAAGGATCTTTTCCGGGAGGACTTTACTGTCGGCGGGTTCGACAAGGAGACCTTTCTGGATGCCTGGCTGTTCCAGACCGCACGGCTGGAGGGGAAGAAGGTGGTGGGACTGGAAACCCTGGCCGAGCAGATTGCCGTCAGCGACACGATCCCGTTGCAGGAACGGATACGGATGCTGACCGAGGTCGTGGATATTGATCCGGTGGAGATGGGAAAGGAGTGGAATCGTCTGGTGGATGCGTATAAAGATGGGGATCTGAACGAGATGCTCCGTCTGTTCGACGAGGCGGAGATGGCCCCCGGTCTCTACTTCAAACTGCTGACCGAACGGAACAGAAACATGGCCGAGCGGATCGCCGCCCTGATGCCGAGCGGATCGGTCTTCACCGCCGTCGGGGCGGCGCACCTTCCGGGAGCCGAAGGACTGATCGCGCTGCTGCGGAAGAAGGGATACCGTGTGGTGCCGGTGATCTCCGAAAAGAACGGAGCGCTGCGAACGTACAAGCGACCGAAGCGGGAGCTGGAGTGGTATGAGACGGTCGATCCGAAAGAGGGACTCCGGTTCCGGACGCCGATTCCTCCGGTCGATTACCCTCTGGAGTATGTCGACGGGGAGAGTGCCGAGCTCCGCCGTCGCTTTGCCGCCGATATTTCCACCGGACTGTACTACCTGATCGTTGAGGAGGAAATTTCTCTGGAGAGCCTGCTGGCGGGCGATCTCTACTCACAGGTTCGGGAACGGTGGTTCGGAGGGTACGGCAATGATCTGTTCGCCTCGGTCTTCTCCACGGAAAGCCGGTTGGCGCGTGAGAAGGAGATCGAGACGAACGGGGTGAAGGGGAGGGAGTTCTCCGGAGTGGACGGCAACGGCGATCTGACGCGGCTCCGGACCTATCAGCGGGGGAACAAGCTCTACTCCTTCGTCAGCTTCGGCGGTATCGGCATGATGAGTTCGCGTGATGATACGCGCTTCATGGAGTCGGTCCGGCTCGATCCCTTGCCCTCCTCGGAGTGGGAAACGGTGCAGTCGGACTTCAGAGTAATATCGATGCCTTCGGGGGTGGTTCACAATACGGTGGAGGAGTGGCGCGGAGGCTATCAGTTCTATACCTCGACCGAGCGTATCTCCTCCATCGACCCGGCAACCGGCATCTGGTACGCCTTCGAGTTCTATTCCATCCCTCCGTGGACGATGCCCCGTATCGATTCATCTCTGGTTTCGGAGATGCTTTACTCGGGGTTCTCTCCGGAACGGGTGCTGAACGAAGAGATGATCGATCTCGGGACGCAGGGGTGGGATGGAGAGGTACGTTTCAACCGGGAGTACCGACTGGAACTGGATTCCGGAGTGGTGGTAACGCGCAGGATCAGACTTGGCGGGCCGGATGTGACGGCTCTGACGGTTGTGGAACCCCCGGGAGTCGACAATCCGGAGGATCGGCAAAGATTTTTTGCCGGGGAAGCCGAGTACGCCGAAATGACGGATCCGAATCCCGAATCCTACCGCCGCAGCTATCCGGACGAAAACTTCTCGGTGATCCTCCGCGAGCCGCTGAACGACAGCAGCGATTACTACGCCTACACCGGCAGAAACCGTTTCCAGGTGGGGGAGTGGTGGGGGAACGCCTCTCGTCTGGCCGTCTGCGAAACCTTTCTTCCGTACTTCACGGCGGAAAGTGAGGATGCCTTCTTCGAGGAGTTTCGGGAAAATCTGAAGACCTACGACGATACGATCGTTGCCGAGAAGATCGTCGAGTCCGGCGGACTTCGCTGGCATGACTATACGGTCGCAATGGGCTATACCGACCGACCCGGCTCGGTCTACCGCGAACGGGCGGCTCTGCACGGGGGGCGTCTTTATCGTCTCCGCTGGTTCCCGCTCGATCCGCAGAAGGATCCGGCGACCGCCGACGAGTTCTTCAACACGTTCGGTCTTCTCCGTCCGCAGCCGGAAGGGGATATCTTCACGCGGAAGACCGAGTTGCTGCTGCGCCATCTCTCCTCACCCGACTCGGCGACGCGGGAACATGCGGTCTCTTTTCTCGGCTACTATAGCTTCCTGGAAGAGGAGCGGGACCTTGTCCGCAAAGCATTGGGGCGGACCTATCCGGACGATACCGACTCGGTAAGCCGGACGATCGAGGGACTCCTGTACGCCTTCGATATCGGACTCGGCGATGAGGACATAAAGTTCCTGAAGGACTTCTATCAAAAACTCCCTTCCTATCACGAATCCCGTTCCACGGTGCTCGGCATTCTCGTTCGTCACCGCTCGCCGGAATCGTTGCGGATCGTCGGCGGATTCCTTGCGGAGGATCCGCCGGAGGTGGCCTATCCCTGGAACGTCTTCGGAGATTTCTATGAGAATATGGAAGGGATAGAGTTCCTCTATCCCGAGATGCTGGAACTGGTCGGCGACGAGGATTGGCAGGATTATATCGTCGGCATCACCAACCTTGCGCTGGACAGCGGCAGGGTGACCCCGGCCGATCTCGGTCCCGGAATTGAACGGCTGCAAAGGGTGGGAGGCGATCTTCTGGATCGCTATCGCAAACCGAACATGCTCTTCTCCGACGGCGAGGAGGTCTGGCCCTGGTCGGTCGATCAGATGATCACGCTGCTCGGGAAACTACCGCCGGATGAAGAGGTGGATCGTCGGCTCGAACGTGCGTTGCGCGACACGAACATGAACGTGAAGCGGGGGGCCGTGATCGCCCTGCTGCGTCACGGCAGACCGGTGGCCGACAGGTGGCTGGAACAGACGGCCGCTGACCGGGGAGAACGGATCAATCTGTGGCGGGGACTTGAAGAGGCCGGAATGATCGAACGTTTTCCGGAAGAGTATCGCAGCCAGGTCTACTTTGCCGAGGGATTGATCTTCTCCGAACTCTACAACTACGAGGAGAATCCGGATGAAATGGAGTACGTGGCCGACAGGGTGATCGAGTGGAACGGAGAGAAGATGCGGGGCTATCTGTTCAGGTGGCGATATGTGTGGGATGATGAGGAGACGCCCTGGTCGATCGCCTTCTGCGTCCAGCCGGAGGATCCGGACCAGATCGGCCTGGACGGATCATCGGTCAGATTTATCTGGGAGTCGGGATGGGAGACGGTCGACGAGCAGTTCCGGGCGTTGATGCAACAGGAGTGGGAGACCGAAGAGTGGGAGTAGAAGGAAGGTTTTCCGGGATCGGTTTTCCGGAACCGATTCGCCTCGCATAACTCCGAACGAACTTTTTCGTCTCCGGGGCGGTTTCCCCTTCGGACTCTATAAGAACCGGAGAGACCGGTTCGATTCCATACCGATACGCCATGAACTTCCCGACCACACGGATCATACAGCGACTCGGGCTTCTTCTGCTCGGAGCAATCATCGCGGGCGCATTGCTGGAGGGGTGCTCGGGAAAACTGATTCCCCGCACTCCTCTCGTTCCGATGGAGACGCCGTATCTCTGGAGCGATACGCTCCACCCCCGGAAGATCATGGTGATCGGCGACCTGCAGCCGACCACATGGTTCGAGTGCGAATTCCTCGGTCGTCCCCAGAACGATTCGGTCCGCAGCCGGATGATCGATGCGGTGGTGCGGAACAGCCCCGACATGCTCCTGTTGCTCGGGGACCAGGTGGGTGAGGGGGAAGAGGGGGAGGAGTGGATCCGGTTCGATTCGCTGATGGCCCCGGTCTGCCGGGCGCAGGTTCCGGTCTATGCCGTTGTCGGCAACCACGACTACGGTCTGATGGGAGTCGAGGGGATTCGTCACTTCCAGGCACGTTTCCCCTACTGCAACGTTCTCCCCCGGATTGTCTGGCTTGCCGATTCGGTGGCGATGATCGTGATGGATTCCAACCTGGGTGCGCTCCCGGAGAGCGTGCTGGATCACCAGATGGAACGGTATCGCCAGGTGCTGGAGATGCTCGACCGGGAACCCTCGGTTCGGGGAGTGATCGTCACGATGCACCATCCTCCTTTTACCAACGCCGGCCTGCCGATCGACGGTCGGGTCCACGACCTGTTTGTTCCCCCCTTCCTCGAAGCGAAGAAGACCATGCTCTTCCTTGCCGGACACATTCACTCCTACGAGCGGTTTGAAATCGGCGGCAAGTCGTTTGTCGTCAGCGGCGGCGGTGGCGGACCGAGGCGGAAGGTCGACGTATCGGACGGACGTTCGGTGAAAGCCGATCAGGTTCCGTTCGGCGAAATGCGGCCCCACCACTATCTGGAGATGGAGGTCACACCGGAGGGCATCCGCTGCAAGATGATGATGCTTGACGGTGAGACGTTCAGGGTGGGAGATCGGTATCTGTTGGGGTATCCGGGGGGAGGATGAACCTTTGTGCTTCTTCGTGCCCTTTGTGTTGAGCCGATCCGGGCGCCGGTCCGGTACCGACTGACAAGTATCGCCGGTCGACTTGTCGCAGGTCAATCCTTTCTCTCCTCCTCCTCCTCAAACCTCCTGAACGCGTGAAGATGCTGCCGGAAATAGTTCTCCGGAAAATCCTCCTCTCCAAGTCCGTATCCCGACGGTTTTCTCTCGCGGGGAAAGAATGCCGTCCCGAAAATCCAGTCCCAGATCGCAAACTTTGTTCCGAAGTTCATGTTGTGCGCGTCGGCGTCGACGGCATGGTGCCAGCGGTGCATTTCCGGTCCGTTGATGATGTATTGCAGGACTCCCGAACGGACGTTGATGTTCGAGTGGATGTACATCCCCCAGACCGCGTCGATCATCCCCTTCAACGCAATCGCTTCCGGCGCGCAGCCCAGAAGAATCAGCGGGGTGAACTCGATTGTCTGGTTCACTAAAATCTCCAGCGAGTGGGAACGCGAACCGCTCAGCCAGTCGACATCCTCGGTGGAGTGGTGCGCCTCGTGCATCCGCCACAGGTAGCGGTTGCTGTGCTGCCGGCGGTGGAACCAGTAGATGTAGAAGTCGTGGAGGATCAGGGAGAAGAGGATCTGTCCCCAGACCGGCCAGCCGGAGAGAATACCGTGCGAGGACATGTCAGTGAGGTTGTCCAGCCACCAGGCGAAACCGAAGATCATCTGCGAGAGAACGAAGCTCTGGATGATCGTGTACATCCCGAGGTCGTTCCAGAAACCCTTGCGGAAGAGGGACTGACCGGTGTTGTAGGGGATGGTCCGTTCCAGCAGAATGAAGAGGAGAGCCGCGATCACAACCCCTCCGGTTGCCAGAATCTCTGCGGTAAAGAAGCCCATCGGTTCGGTGCTCTGTGAACTGGTATGAAAAAGAAGATGAAAAGGAACGGGGAGCGGGACCGACGGATGCCGGTCGCCCTCCCCGTTGAGAAATCGCTTCGTTATGGGCGCACGGTTTCCGGTTCTCCTTCGCGGCCCGCTTCGAGGACGCGACGGAGTTTCTTCCGCGGTCCCTGCTCGCTTTCATAGACCCGCTTGACGCCGTCGCCGAGAGCCAGCTCGATGTCCCGGATGTTGGCTACCAGACGGATCAGTCCTCCCGGCTCGATCGATGCGGCCTGATCGCTCCCCCACATCGCCCGGTCCAGCGTGATGTGCCGCTCTATGAAGTCGGCGCCGAGCGCCACCGCCGCCCAGGTGGTGGCCAGTCCGGTTTCGTGACCGGAGTAGCCGATCGGGACGGTCGGCCAGGCTTTCTTCAGCGTCTCGATCATCCGCAGGTTCAACTCGTGCGGGGGACAGGGATAGGTGGAGGTGGAGTGGGCGATCAGCAGATCCTCGGCGCCGAGCAGTTCCACCGCCGTTCCGATCTCTCCTGCGGTCGACATGCCTGTCGAGATCATCAGGGGACGTCCGGTCTGCCGCATCTTCCGCAGCAGCGCGTGGTCGGTCAGCGAAGCCGATGCGGCCTTGTAGCAGACCGGATCGAACTCCTCAAGGAAGTCGACCGAGGTTTCGTCCCAGGGGGAGGCGAACCAGTCGATCCCCTTCCCCTTGCAGTAGGTGTCGATCTCCCGGTATTCTTCCCGACTGAACTCGACCTTGCGACGGTATTCGATATAGGTCATTCGTCCCCACGGCGTCTCCCGTTCGATGTCCCACTGGTCGTAGGGGACGCACTCTTCCGGCGTTCGCTTCTGAAATTTGACGGCGTCGCATCCGGCCAGAACCGCCGCGTCGATCAGTCGTTTGGCAATGTCGAGCGAGCCGTTGTGGTTGATGCCGATCTCGCCGATGACGTATGTCGGACATCCGGCGCCGACGAGACGGCTCCCGAGTCTGATGAAGTTTGATGACATAGGAAAAGAGAAAGAGATAGTGGTATGGTAAAGAAATCGTTGTTCGTTCGGCACTGGGGGAGATCTACCAGCAGGTCCATCCTCCGTCCACAACCAGATTCGCTCCGGTCATGTAGGCGCTTGCGTCGCTTGCCAGGAAGAGAAGAGATCCCTGATAGTCGGCCGGTCGGGCCATGCGCCCCAGCGGCGTCCGTTCCGAATAGTTCCGGATGAAGTGTTCGTTCTGTCCGTTCTCCACTCCTCCCGGTGAGAGCGTGTTGACCCTGACGCCCCTCTGTCCCCAGTAGGCGGCGAGAAATTTCGTGAAGGAGATGACGCCCCCCTTGGTGATCGGATAGGCGGCCGATTTGAAGAAGGTCTGCGTTCCGTCCGGCGAGGCGTAGAGCGACTGGTTCGGTCCTACAAGTCCGTAAGTGCTGGCGATGTTGATGATGCTCCCGCTCCCTCTGCGGGCCATCTCCGAGCCGAAGATCTGTGCGCAGAGAAATGTGCCGACAAGGTTGACCGAAAGGGAACGTTGCAACAGCTCCACCGGATAGTTCTCGAATTTCGAGAGTTCCCCCGCCGTCGCCGGGTTCTCGAACATGTCGTTGATCGCCGCGTTGTTGACCAGGATGTCGACCCGACCGAAGTCGGAGAGGATCTCCCGACGAACTCCCCGCAGCGAATTCTCGTCGGTGACGTCGGCGGCGATGCCGCGAACCGTCCCGCTGGAGTCGTCCGGCACGGCGAAACGGATCGCCTCGGCCGTCTCGTCGCAGCGGGATTGCGACAGGTCCAGAATGATGACGGCCGCTCCGGCCCCGGCAAGGGCGCGGCAGTGGTTGATCCCCAGCAGGCCTGTTCCCCCCGTCACAACGGCGACGCGACCGGAAAGGTCGAAGAGTCGGGGGAGTGCGGAGTCGGTCGTCGGGAGAGCCTCGGGGATTCCATTCCGGTCGAGGTTGTTCGGATGGTCGAGTTGTGCTGCGTCGCTCATGTTCATGCGGTCCTGTGCGTTGGTTATCTGGCGGCGCCCCCTCCATCGATACTGTCGAAGAGTCGCACCACGTCGTTGTAGTCGATGTTTACCTTCTGAAGGGAGCCCCCCTCAACCAGATGGATCGCCCCGCTCCGCCTGTCGTAGATCAGGTGAGCCGCCGGTTCCTGCGGGTTGTAGAGAAGCCGGACGGTATCTCCCGTCCGGTAGACTCCCGGTTTTGTGGCGAACTGCGTCCTGTACGTTCTCCCTTCGACGACATAGTGGCCGTCGTAAAAATCAATCGTCTCGGTTCGCTTGTTCTTTCGCACCTTCCTCCGCTCGACTCGTGTGATCGTCGCCCTGCCCGGCGTGTAGATCCTCGCTATCGAGGGATAGTGCTGCGCCTGGTTCCAGATGAGACTCAGAGTGATGCCGGTGAAGATCACGACGGCAATCACCACGATGTGCCGGTTGCGGTTCGGAAGAGAACGGTTGTCCTTCATTGCGACTTCGGATATTCGGTTGTATGGACTGGAGGATATTCGAAGATCAAAATCCGCAATCCGCACCAACCGTTCAACCGGTCGCTCCGGTCTTCGGCGCTACAAACTTCTTTTCGGTTTTGAGTTGAATCCGCTTGTCTTTCGGATCACCGGTTCAACCGGCTCCCCTTTCAAGGCGGAGCGGAGGTCTCCCCGCTCGATTCCTGCTTTCAGAATCCCCAGTACCTCGCGGTATGTCTCCAGTGTGTAGACGATGTCCCCGTCGGTGTGGGAGTAGCTGAGGTTGTGGAAGCCGGACCAGAGAATTCCCCGCCTGATCAGTTCCTGCTGCAGGAAGGATTTCATCAGCAGGGGATCTTCTCCCGCCGGATCGAACTGCACGATGGTCCGGGGATCAAGTCCGACGCAACGGGTGTAGTCCATGCCGAGTTCTCGGGCGATCCTGTTGTAGCCTTCGCGCAGCTTCCGTCCCTGAGCGGCCAGATGAGCCGGCACGTTCTTCTCCCGCAACTCCGCAATCGTCTCCTTTGCCGCCGCAAGGGAGAGGGCTTCTCCGCCGAAGGTGGTAAAGAAGAAGACCTCTTCTTCCAGAAGGGACATCACGTCGGCGCGGCCGGTCAGGACCGAGAGGGGCATGCCGTTGGCGATCGCCTTGGAGAAGCAGGCCAGGTCGGCCCGGATGCCGAAGAACTCCTGCGCTCCTCCGAGGGCGATCCGGAAGCCGGTCCACATCTCGTCGAAGATGAGCAGGGAGCCGTTCCGCTCGCATGCCTCCTTCAGCTCGTGGAGGAAGTTGTCCTCCGGTGCTTCAAAGACGAAGGGTTCCAGAATCACGCAGGCAATGGTCTCGTCGAGACTTCGCCGCAGTCCGTCGATGTCGTTATAGTTGAACGTGTGCGTCAGTTCCGCCACCCCCTCCGGAATCCCGGCGGTCCGGGCGGCCATCGTCCCCACGTACCAGTCGTGCCAGCCGTGGTAACCGCAGCAGAGAATGCCCTCCCGTCCGGTAAAGGCTCGTGCCAGTCGGACGGCGGCGGAGGTGACGTCGGCGCCGGTTTTGGAGAAGCGGACCGACTCGGCGTTCGGCACAACTTCGCGGATCAACTCGGCCACTTCCACCTCCAGCGGATGCATCAGCGAGAAGGTGATCCCTTCCTCCAGTTGCCGCCGGATCGCCTCGTCGACCCGGTCGTAGCAGTAGCCGAGGGAGAGTGGACCGACTCCCATCGTGTAGTCCAGATATCGGTTTCCGTCGACGTCGGTCACGTGGCATCCCTTGCCCCGCTGAAGGTATTTCGGCGCCACACCCCTGACGTACTGGGATGGTCCTTTGGCCAGCGTTTGCGTTGCCGACGGGATCAGCCCGAGTGCCCGGTTGTAGAGTTCGTCCGAGGTCGTGATAACCGGATAGTCTGTGTTGTGTCGGATTCCGTTCGGCATGATGTGCGGCTTTGTTCGGTTGATCGTTCCGTCTGACTTTTCGAATCGAATTACGAGACCCGGGCAAAGAACTTCCTGTCGGCCATTACGCCGGTTGTCCCGAAGCGGGCCTGATAGAGAGGATGGTCGATGACGCTTTCGGCAATGCGCTCGCCGGTGAAGCCTTCATACGTCAACACGTCCTCAAGCAGAGCCGGTCTGAACCACCGCTCGTTCAACGCGAAGGGGATCACGTCGGCCGGGACGTGATGCTTCAGGAGCGTCTCGGCCAGAATCGAGTAGAGTCCGCCGGTCAGGAAGTGATCCTCGATCGTAATCAGCAGCCGGGTCTCGTCGGCGGCACGAAGTATCGCCTCTTCATCGACCGGCTTCAGCGTCCGCATGTTCAGGAGCCTGACCGATCGACCGCTCTCTTCAAGAATCTCCTTTGCCCGCACCCCTTCGCGAAGCATGAATCCATAGGTCAGGATGGTGATCTCCGATCCGTCGGATACCCGTTCCGCTTTTCCGATTTCAAAGAGGGGATCGTGTTTGATAACCGGAGCCGTGGCGGTGTGGCGGATATAGAAAGGGGAATCGGAGCGGATCACGTGGCGCAGGCCGATCTCCAGATCCTCGACGTCTGCCGGGGCGAAGAGGCACATGTTCGGAATCCCCCGCATCAGTGCGATATCCTCAACGGCCTGGTGGGTGGGACCGTTCGCCTCGCTCAGAAATCCGGGGACGCCCCCGACAAGTTTCACCGGAAGGTTCGGGATGCCGACGTCCGTCCGGACGAATTCAAAAGGACGGAGCGTGATGAATGTGGCCAGGGCGTGTGTGATCGGAATCCTGCCCCGCAGGGCAAGTCCGGCCGCCGCACCGATCATCGTCATCTCGCAGATGCCGACATCGATGAACCGCTCACCGAGTTTCGAGGGGAGGTTCCGGATCGCAGCCCGGTTCTCGGCGGTCATCACAACAATCCGCTCATCCTCGCGGGCAAGTTCTTCAAGTATCTGTTCGTAGGTCATGGCTTTCTGTTTGTGTTGGTTGCGGGTGGATAATCAGCGTCAACGGACGATCAGCGACTCCGATGTCAGCTCCGCACGTCCGTCGCCGCGCAGTTCTCCGATCAATCCTTCCACTTCTTCGGCCGTGAAGTTCACAAACCACCGATCGGCCCGCCGCTCGATGCTCGGGCATCCTTTCCCCCGGACCGTGTCGGCGATGATCGCGCTCGGGCTTCCGGTCCAGAAGGGGAGTTTCGAGAAGGCCCACTCCATGTCGGAGAAGTCGTGTCCGTTGATCCGGGTCGCTTTCCAGCCGAAGGATTCAAACTTCATCTCGATCGGTTCCAGCCGGATCAGCTCTTCGGTCCGGACGTTTGCCTGGAAGTGGTTCCGGTCGACGACCACCACAAGGTTGTCCAGATTCAGCGAGTTGGCCACCAGCGCGGCCTCCCAGATCGATCCTTCGTTCATCTCGCCGTCTCCCAGGATCACGAAGACCCGGTTCGATCCCTTCCGCATCTTTATGTCGAGCGCAATGCCGATACCGACCGAGAGAAGATGGCCGAGCGAACCGGAGTGGAACTCGATGCCGGGAATTGCGCGGTTCGGATGCCAGTACATGGAGTCCTCTGCCTTCAGATGGTTCTTCAGCCGCTCCGGGGCGATGTAGCCGAGTTCGGCCAGTGTGCCGTAGAGGGCCGGGACATCGTGTCCCTTCGAGAGGAGAAGGTAGTCCCGGTCCGGATCGTCGGTCCGCTCCGGCGCGATGTTCAGGACATGTTCGTAGAGGTAGACGATCAGGTCGGCGCAGGAGAGGGAGGCGCCGATGAAGCAGCCTCCGTCGGTCGACATGCGAATGATATGCTCGCGCACGGCCAGCGCCCGCTCTCTCAGATTCCGGTAATCGAGTTCAATCATGATTGAA
>CBFGQN010000028.1:0-15118 GCA_965650895.1 uncultured Ignavibacteria bacterium
GTCCGCCGCGGAGAGATCGGCGCCCTCCTTGTAGAGCGTCCCGTCGATCTCCAGTCGCAGGATGTAGGTGCCGACCCCGATCCCTTCCGGCTGCCAGCGAACACGGGAGGTCCCGGCCTCGCGGTCTCCGTCGATCAGAATCTGCCTCTCGCGACCGAGCATGTCGTATGCCGCCAGCCTGACATTCCCCGGAGATGCGATCCGGACATAGAGCATGACCTCCTCGCTGAACGGATTCGGCGCCGCGCTCGTGATCCCGCTCGTCCCGGTCCCTGATCCGGCCCACTCTTCGTAGACCCCCGAAGTCGTATCGGCCGGCATGACGTGCCAGAAGCCGGTCCAGGTAGCTTCCCCTCCATCCACATCCAGAGAAACGCTGTCGCTTGCCACCGCCTCACCGATTGTCGACATCATCGAACCGAACGTTCCCTGCTGAAATTCTCCTCCGTTCGAGGTAATCTGCGGGTTGATCTCGTTTGCCCCTTGCTGGGCATAAACAGGGAAGGCAAGGAGGAACAGCAATCCCGGAATCGCCTGCAACGGCATCCGAAATCTTCGCTTCCCTCTGAAAAACCGGCATTCTCGTCCAACTCTCATGATCTATCTCCGATACGTTGTGAATATTCCCGACTTCATCTGCTTCATAACCTATTCACCATCCTTAAAAACCACCTAAAAGGAATTCAAAATTCAAAATGAAAAATTCAAAAGGAGAGCGAATCGCGGTCCGTCTCCCTCTTTTTTGCATTTTTCCTTTTGCATTATTGCTCATCCTCCGATTTCCCCTGCCCGCACCTTCTCGATCAACTCTGAAATCTTTCTCGTCGGCCCGGCGCCATACTCGTCGAGGGCGTTTTCGTAGCGTTTGTAA
The DNA here is from genome assembly GCA_965650895.1 of uncultured Ignavibacteria bacterium. GTDB lineage: Bacteria > Bacteroidota > Ignavibacteria > OLB7 > OLB7 > JAGWAZ01. The sequence continues at coordinate 872 of CBFGQN010000028.1, forward strand.
TATGTGAAGGCTTCGCGGCGCGCCCCTCGATGGGCGGCGGAGCGGATCAGTGCCTCGTATGCTCCGTCGTGCAGATCGTCCAGACCGAGCAGTCGCTCGGCCAGCGGCGGAACGGCCTGGAAGTTCTCCCGGTCGATCTCGATGTCGATCAGACGCTCCAGTGCGGTGGCCAGTTCCCCCCGCAGGTTCTCCCGCATGTTGTCGATCCACTCGGCGTACATCCCCTCCAGAAAATCTCCTTCGGCCGATTCCACCGCCTGCCGGTAGGCCACTGCCGCGCCGAAGTAGACCCCTTCGTCGTGGAGCCGGTTCGCCTTGCGAATACACTCCCGGAAGTTGAAGGCGTCGATCCGGACGTCGTCGCTCAACTCGTAGACGCCGTCTTTCTGAATGATCGTCCCGCTCCCACCGAGAAAACGTCGCGCATAGCTGGTGGTGGCGTGCAGGTTGTTTGCGGCCCGGTCGATATCCATATCGGGCCAGAGAAGATCGGCCAGCCGATCCCGCGTCAGGTCGCCGATCCATCGGGTATCTCCCAGCTTCGCGACCACAAGTGCGGCGACCAGAGAGCGGGTTTTCGATTCGATCTTCGTTCCCGATTCATCTCCCCCTTCAACCCGCAGCGCGCCGAATGTGCGGAGGATCTGTTCCTGAGAAGGATCTCCGGTTCCCGTACTTCCGGTATCGCCTGATGTGGTTCCGATTTCCTGTTCCCGGGGGTCGCTGCCGGCACTCTGCCGAAACCGCATCAGCCTCGTTTTCGGCAAGTGGTCTTTCAACAGATCAAGATGATGATGAATGAGGCCGGGGGCCGACATTTGCAGCAAGGTTGAAATGCCGGCTTCCAGAGCTTTATAGGCGGCGTCATTATACTCCCGTTTTGCACCCGGACTGTTTTGAGCTATCTCAAGAAGGATTCTTCCGGATCTGAAGCCGTTCGTGTCATCTATCGCGGGAAGCTTTTCCCGGAGAAAAAAATGCTTCAGGGGCTCTCCCTCTCCGGCAATTGCCATGGAACATTGAAATAACAGTTCTTCGTTATCCCGTGCTCCCCGATCCGACCCGATCCGTTCTTCAAGTTCCAGCAACCGGTTCCTCGCTTCTTCAGCCTCATCCGTACTCGATTTGTCGATGCAGGCTCTCAGTCGTTCGTGATGGACAAGGTATTGCTGATGGATGTTGAGAACGTCCGTCTTGATGGTATCGGCTACCTTCAGAGCCCGATCAGGGATGCCGAGATAATTCCACGTCTCAAGGAAGCGGTACTTGGCAAGTTCAGTCTGTGTTGGGGTTGAACGAGCAGGCCGTGGCGTCTGAAAAAATTCCCGCTCAAGTCTGTCAAGCTTCTCGACATTTCCCTGGCAGGCATAGACATAGGGGAGATGCCAGAAATTTGTACTCAATCCCCGATAGGCCGGGTAACGATCAACCAGATTGCGCAGTTCCTCGGCGTGGCTTCTCAGCAGAACCAGGTCCTTGATCTTCCAGGCGTAGTTTGCTGCGTGGAGCAGAAGTTCATACGCCGTAAACAAATCAGCCTCGTGCCGCAAACGTAATCCCGCCTCCACCATTTCCCGTGCATCTTCCATCCGTCCGGAGGACATCATCGCATAGAGCAACACCTTCATCAGTGCGTTCAGCGTCTCCGGGCGCATCCGGTCGAGCTCGGTGATGTAGGGGGATGCCAGATCGAACGCCTCGGCGAATTCCCCCCGGTCGAAGGAGTACTGGGCACGCAGACGGATCGCCTCGGCCGCTCCGCGCAGTTCGCGGTCGGTCTGTTCCGAAGGAGGGGGAAGAATCTCCAGCATCGCGTCGAGATAGCCCTGGGCGCTGCTGGAATCTCCCTGCATCAGGGCGTCATGCCAGACGACGACCGCGGCTTCAAGTCGGTTGGTCCGCTCGCCGGTATCGGCCGGAGGATCGGTGAAGCGGTCGAGGATCGCGGCAATTTCGCGGGCCGTGTTGTGCAGAGGTTCACGCGCTCCGGTCACGTAGAGTCGCTCGCCGTAGACCGTCAGCGTTCCCAGATAACCGGCAAGAAGTGAACCTTCAAGATCTTTCCCTTTGCCGGAAGCCCGATACGGCTCAAGAGCGGCCTTGCAGAGGAGGACGAACGTCTCGGCATAGATCGGCGCCAGCTTCCGTCCGACGGCGATCAGCCAGTGGAAGAGGCGGCTGAGATCTTCTTCTTTCAGTCTGCCGAGATCGACCCCTTCAAGGGGAGCCACCGAATAGAGTTCACCCGTTCCGCCGGTCAGAATTTCAAGCGTCAGTGCGGCCAGTTCCTCCCGCGGAGGGAGACCCGGAATTTCCAGTCCGGCCGCCGCCTTCCAGAGGAGCGTGTGGGTGAATGCGTAGCAGACCCGTCCGTCCACCTCCCGCGTCCCCAGCCGGATCGTCGGGACGGCCACGGCCACCAGTCCGCTCAGGATCAATCGCTCGAACAGATGCTCGTCCCATCCGACCGTCCGTTCGGACAGGCGCCGGAGCAGATCGCGGTTGAACTGTTCGCCCAGGTATCCGGCCAGGGCCAGCAGACCCCGTTCCCCTTCCGGGAGAGAGGCCAGGCGACCGGAGAAGCCGTGGACCCGGTCGCCGATCTTCTTCAACTCGTCGTCGCTCAGTCCGGAGGACTTCCACTCCCATCCTTTTCCCGAATCTTCCAGCGCAACGTGTCCGGTGGCGATCAATTCGCGGAAGACTTCACGCAGGGCCAGCGGAACTCCGGCGGAGAGGGCGGCGATCTGTCCTAACATCTCTTCCGGCGGCTCGGAACCGAAGAGCGCGCGGGCCGCCTCGGCGATGCCGGCTCCGTCCAGCGGACCGATCTCCAGTTCCTGCGGCGGTATCGACCGGCCCGTCGCCATCCGGAAGGACTGGAGAATCGGGCTCTCCACCGGACGGGTGGTGACGACCACGAGAACCGGAATTTCCTCAAGGGCGGCGATAAATTTATCGAGCTCGACCGAAGAGTCGAGATAGTGGAGATCGTCGAAGATGAGGACGACCGGATAGCGGCGCGAGGCGACCTGGACCGCCTCGACGGCCGCCTCGCTGTTGATGACGCCCCCCTCGCGGAAGATGCGTGCGGCTATCGGGGCGGCGATCACCGGTTTCAGGATTTCGAGCGCGTTGCTGAGCGGGCCGAACTCGATCCCTTCCCCCTCATACCACTTTGCGTGGACCACAAGGGAGCGGGCCGTATGGTTCCGCATCGTCTCCTTCAGCTCGTCCAGCAGCCGACTTTTGCCGACACCGGCCGGCCCGGTCATCCAGACCGCACGGGGTTCCCCTTCAAGCAGGCCGTTGAACGCCTCCAGCAGGACGCGGAGTTCTCCCTCCCGTCCCACCAGCGGCATCGTTCCCCGGTTGATGAAATCCTTGGTGTTGGTAACCATAAGCAATGCTTGCAGTCAAGAGAACGGCGGAAATACCGTTCAAGATAGCGTTACTCTCCGAATCGTCGTCACGTTTCTCTTGAATTCCGGGCAAATTCAGCCGTTCTCTCATTAAATCTTCTCGTATCGTACGGCTCGCCGCAGGTCGGACAGAATGTGTCGAGCGGATTGACGAAGGGGGCGTCGCAGGCCGTACATGCGTCGGCCGGCTGTGCGCATCCGCAGAGATAGCATTGTGTGGCGTCGTGATCGTTCACCGCGCCGCAACGGCGGCATCGTGTCCAGGTGTTCATATAGTAGTTGATAGTCGTTGATAGTTGGTGGTTCATGCGTTACCGTTCCCGGATCGTGCTTTGTGCTCCTTGATGTCCGCCGCGGCGGACATCACGGAGCACGAAGAGGCATAAAGTTGTGCTCCATATCCGCAAACCGGATTGCCGGTTGGGTACAATTATCTGCGAAGGCCTTAAAGAAGGCTTAAAAGAAATTGATGAGAGAGAGCAACTTCCGCAATTCTCCGTATTTTCCCGGCCTTTCCTGAATTAAACGAATAAGAGAAAGCATGGCAGAACAACAGGCAGCTCAACAGGGGTATGGTCTTCTCAAAGGGAAGAAGGGGATTGTTTTCGGCGCGCTCGATGAGAGCAGCATCGGCTGGCAGATCGCTCTGGCCGCCTGTCGCGAGGGGGGGAGTATCGCCCTGAGCAACGTGGCGGTGGCTCTGCGGATCGGTGCGCTCGACGGTCTGGCCGAACAGTGCGGCAACGCGCCGGTGATTCCCTGCGATGCGACGAACGTGCAGGAGCTGAACGACCTCTTCGCGAAAGTGAAGGAGGATGTGGGGCCGCTCGATTTCATCGTCCACTCGATCGGCATGTCGCAGAACATCCGCAAGGGGAAGTCCTATCGTCAGTTGAACTACGACTGGTATTTGCGGACGCTTGACGTCTCGGCGATCTCGCTTCACAAGATGATCACTGCCGCTCTGGACAATGATGCCATTGCCGACGGAGGGAGCATTGTGGCAATGAGCTACATCGCCGCGCAGCGGAATTACTCCACCTACTCCGATATGGGGGATGCCAAAGCACTTCTCGAATCGATTGTCCGAAGCTACGGCAGCCGACTGGCCACACGGGGCATCCGGATCAACACCGTCTCCCAGTCACCCACGCCGACCAGGGCCGGAAGCGGCATCGACAACTTCGACAAGATGTACGAGTTTGCCGACCGGACATCGCCCCTCGGCAACGCCAGCGCAGCCGAATGTGCCGACTACGTGGTGACGCTTCTGAGCGATCTGACCCGGAAGGTCACGATGCAAAACCTCTACCACGACGGCGGCTACAGTTCCATCGGCACCACGCTTCCGATGCTCCGGCTGTTCCACGAGGCGTTGCAGAACGGCGAGCTGGTGGATGGTGCGGGGTTTGATCATCTGGAGATGGATTAACGAGGGGGACAAGGGAAAGGGGTACCGGGTACAAGGGGTACGGCACTGTAGATGCATGCTGCAGCATGCACCACAACCGCAATACATAAACCGAATATCCATGCCGACCGAACCAGACCAATGCCCCGTCTGCCACAGCCCGAACCTGACCGAAGCGGCCCCCTTCGCCTCGTTCGATAACCATGCCCGATTCCGGAGCCGGGAGGCCGGACTGTTCGGACCGAAACCTGTGAAGGTCAAAGCCGACACGGCCCGCGTCTGTCTGGACTGCGGCTATCTGCTCCTCTTTGTCCGGCAGGAGGACATCGACAGATTGAAGAATCGGTTTGGAAAAACGTAGGGGCGTTCCGTCCTCTCTTTCCCATCTCCACCGCGAATCGACTTCGCCGGACTCTCCGGCGAAGGACGTATATTTGCCGTCACGGAACCCTTTCCCGCCAACAATCCGGAGAACAATCATGGCACAGCACGCAGTGGCGTTCGAGACGTTGAACGAACCGCAGATCGGTCCGAGCACCGATGCCGGTCAATGTCTTGCATTCTCATGGGATGTCATCTTTTTCGTTACGCAAGGCTCAGGGTTGAATCCGGGCAAGTCCAGCCGGACCGGACAGATTATCCAGCAAGTCACCATCAACAAATCGGTCAGTACCTGCGAGGACAAACCGGATGACGGCAACTCCGACAAGCGTTCGCTTGTTGAAGCATTTGAATTGAAGGAAGGGGAAACCAACACCGATGCCGTGCAGATCGGCTTTCCGAAGAAGCGGAAGACCGTTGCGTCGATCACGCTTGAGGCTGCGTGGAGGGCCGACCTCAACGGACTGAACGTTCTGCAGACCTTCGCCGATCCGTCGCAGAACATCTCCGGGGCAAGTGCTCTCCTTGGCGCTCCTCCGGCCGACTTCGCGCCGACACTTGTGCGGACAATTGAGCTGACGGTCGACTGTTGCGGAGAGATCCCGTCCTGGAGCATGGTGGTCCGCTGCCGCAACACCTTCGGCACGTATACCGAGGAGTTGCGCCGGACATCCGGGCAGGAGGAGGGGACCGTGACCAAGCAGGTGGACGGAAAGTCTGTACGGTAACCGTAAGGAGTTAGGTGTGCCCGAAGTAATGATCGATCACATACCAGAAAACACGATGTCGACCGGAACGGAAGAGCAGAGAAAGAACGGAACGCCGCAGGAGAATCCTTACGAGCGTCTGCGCACCATCGCGCTTGAAGTAACTCCCGAACAGCTCGGGCTTCAGCTTCCGGCTGACCGTCCGGTGGTGTTCGGCATTGTCATGGACTGGAACATGGGGGAGGGGATCGTCACGGTCGTCGCCTATCTGACCGGAGATGCCAGCATGTACCTCAGCACCGGCGGCGGAATTATCGGCGGTGGCCGTCACGCCGACGTGCGGGCCGTTGCCGTCTCCTATGTCCGTCAAGGTGCCGACTATATCGGCAGGACAGTGCCGACCGGAGTTGCAGAACTCCCTGAAGAGAATCATGTCCGGTTCCATCTGCTGACCAACAGAGGCGTTTACACCCAGACGGAGGCTGTGGAAGTGACCGAAGATGAATCATCAGACTGGTATCCTCTGTTTATCGAGGCGAACCGTGTACTGACGGCGTTGCGGATGCTGAGTGAGGGGAAGTGAGGGGGCTGAACGATCCGGAACGTCTTGTCTCCTTCGTATGCCCGAACCCGACCCTGAACCATCGAAAACCTTGGAAAGGGACTGAACAGCTTCCGGAAAGCTGCCGGTGGGCTGGAATGTGCCTGTCCGATTGCCTGTCTATGGCTCATTGGTGAACACTTCCTGATCCGGTCACTACTATCATTTGTCGTTATGATGCAACCCGTCCTCCGAATTGTACTTGTCCTGCCTGTTGTTCTCGGGCTGTACACTCCTTCTTTTTCCCAGACACAGGAGAAATCGGGTGTTGTGGCGCAAGGGGGCATGGCCTATCCCTTCAGTGAGAATCTTGAAGGGAAGGCTCCCATGCTGGGGGTTGCGCTGGTCGTGCCGCAGATCTATACAAGTAATTCTGTCGGCTCTCTCTTCCTTCACTATAGCAGAGCCGAAGCGAAGGATGTGCTTGTCGAGACTCAAGGAGGAGGGGGAGAGGAGGCCTTTGCGCTGACCCCTCTCTCGGTCTGGACTGCCGGACTTACCTACAGGGGCCGGTGGGATCGGCGGATTGCCTCGAGCGGACCCTTTGGGGTCATCGGTCTGGGACTCTCGGCGATTACCGGAGCCAAGCCGGAGGATGCCGATGCTCCAGTGGAGGTTTCGGAGGTCGTTCCCAATGGAATCGCTCTGATGCTGGAGTTCGGGATCGGATATGAACTCGTCTTCAATGAACATCATTCCCTTCTGGCATCCCTGACTCTTCCGGTCCACTTCGGTCTGGATCGGCGCGGAGATTTTAACTCGTTCAACTATCACGTCGTCGTTCCGTATTCCGCGATCAATCTGGCGCTCGGCTATCAGTATCTCGGGTACAAGGAAAAGGAGCCCTGACGTCGGTTCCGCAGATAATTCCTCAAACAGATAAATACAGCCGGTCCCCTTGTGACAAAGTTTCCGTTCGGGGTCTTGTATCTTTTCAAGGAAACCGGGACTCCTGAAGTCCGGAAATCAACATGGATGACCTATGAACCAACGATCACTCACTGCCGTCACCTTTTCTCTCTTCATTCTTGCTCTTTTTCTCGCTGCGCGGACCTCACTTCCGGCACAGGAAGTCGCTTGGGTCCGGACCTTGTGGGCAACAAATCCGGGGTCGGTACAGGTCCTCGGCATTACAACGGACAACGAGGGGAATATCTACCTCGTCGGTTTGGTTGCCGGTACTGCAACGTTCGGCGATACGACGGTTTCAACGTCGGGGACGAGCGACAGGGACCCGCTGCTGATCTCCTTCAGTCCTGACGGCAAGGTCCGGTGGGTACGCGTTATGAAGAACATGGGTGAGTATTTCCTGCACAGGGTAGTGGTCCCGGAGAAGGACGGCGTCTATGTCTCCGGACACTACAGCCGCGAGTTCACGATTGATGACGGCAGGCATGACACGACGCTGACCACTCCTCTCCAGATGTCCCGTTATCTTGTTGCCCGGTTCGACCGATCGGGAAATTTTCACTGGGCACGGCAGGTCGGGGGAAGTAACACGTCCGGGCTCGGTCTTTCGCCGGCCGCCCCACACGATGGTTCCGGCATTATTGTAGCCGGGAGTCTCTACGTGCGGGATACCATTGTCGGCGTTCCCCTTGCCGCCGATTCGTCCGCCTTCTTCACATTCCGGCTTGATTCTTCCGGCAATGTTCTCTGGGTCAGGAAAGACGGCATATCGAAGGGGACCACGGTGCAAGGTATGGCGATTGATCGCAACGGGAACATGACGCTGACCGGCATCTATACCTCTTCGCTTACTCTCGGCTCCCAAACGTTCGGTCTTGAGGCGGGAGTGATGCAGGGATGGTATATCGTCTCCTACACTCCCGACGGTTCGCTCCGCTGGCACGTCGAAACGCCCCGACGGGCGAGCGAGTTGCCCGGAGGAGTGGGTGTGGATGACCAGGGGAACGCGGCGGTTGTGGGAACGTTCGGCAAGGATACGGTGGTGATTGGAGGGGACACCATTGCCCGCGGAGCAAACCGCGGCAGTTTCCTGGCGAGATACGGATCGGATGGACGATTGCTCTGGGCCAGAAAAGTTTCCGGAAGGGAAAACGATACGCTTGGAATCGCCATCTTGCAAGGGCTGACGACTGACGGCCCGGGGAACATCTACATCACGGGATACTATGAGGGACTGGCGGTGATCGATTCGACTACCCTCTATCCTCCCGGGGGGAGCCGATTGCGGAACGATTCAATCGGTCACCTCTGCGCAAAGTTCAATCCTGACGGCCTCATGGACTGGGTGATACCCTTTCGGGGATATTCAGGCTGGAGCAGACAGGGGATGGCGCTTGACCGGAACCGTGAACCGATTGTTGCCGCCACATTCACATCAAGCGCACGGATAGGAGATTCGATCTACTATGTGCCGGGGGAGGCCTGGATGGGTCTGGTCAAGTTGCGCCGCACAAAGCCGGGAACGCCCCGGATTGTTTTTCCGGGGAACGGCGGGGATTTCTTCCGGACAAATACCCCGTTTATCTGGCGGCCCGCCTTCGAGGCGACGGAGTACCGGATACAGTTCGCGCGAGATACGCTCTTCCGGAACATTGCTTTCGATTCGATCCTCTCCGGCACCGAAGCCTTCTTTCGGGGCATGGCCTACGGCACGCGCTATTACTGGCGTCTGTGCGGCATCAACGGCGCGGATACCGGAGCCTGGACGCCGCGTCGGACCTTTACCTCCCGGACCGCCGTCGCCCTCAGCGATCATCGGTGGTTTACCACAGGTCTCTTCACACCGAAGTTCACGCTTACCGATCCCCAGAAGAACACCTACGTTGTCGGCGCCAACTACGGGAAGTTGGAAATCGGAGGGGTCAAGCTTCCCGCCCCCTCCTCGAACTTTACGCCGAACACGTTTCTGGTGAAGTATGATCCGTTCGGAGGAGTGATCTGGGTGCGGCAGATCGGGGAACTCTCCTGTGGAGGGATCGATATCGATCAGGAGGGGGATGTTTATCTTTCGTTTACCTATACCGGACAGTTGAATCTGCAGGATACGATCCTTGCCGGTTCCTACCCCCGTTCCGAATGCGGAGTGCTGAAGCTCAATTCTTCCGGTACCTTCCTCTGGGCACGCTCCACGAAGAGTACCGGCAGTACCGCCGGCTCCATCTGGACTCTGGGAATGGCGGCCTTCTCCGATGGAGGATGCGTTTTCGTTCTTCACGTTACCAGCCGGACCCCTTCATTTGAAGGAGTTTCCGTTCAGGAGACTGAAGGGTCGAGGATTATTGTCGCCTGGTACGACCGGTTCGGAGAGATCCGGCAGGTGCGTGCTTCGGAAACCGACGGAAGCATTGTTACGCTGCAGCCCTATGACGCGGCGACCGATCGTTCCGGAAACTGCTACGTGACCGGGATCCACAGGGCCAGTCTCCGAATCGGGGATGTCGATCTGCCCGGGGCTTCCCGCTCCGGTTCCTACAGCAACTTTCTTCTGAAATTCGGAAACGACGGTACGCCTTTGTGGGGAAAGACTGTGGAGAAGGGGAATCTGCTGAATACCGACGGCTTTGCAGGGTCCGATTCAGCCGGCCGCGTCTACTGGAGCGGTGAGTTGCACGGGACGGGCATCTTCGATACGGGGGAGCCGGGGCGGGTCGATTCGATCGGCTCTCCCTCATCCGACATTCTCTACCTGGCCCGCTACAGCGGCGAAGGAAAGCTCGACTGGGTGAAGTCGGTCGGTGAAAGAGCGGAGCTTCGGGGGATGGCCGTGACGCCGGAAGGGAGAAGCTACATCACAGGAGAATACGAGATCCGCGCCAAGTTCGATACCACCCTTTGCAAGAGCTACGGTACGCGGAGCGATGCCATGGTCGTCTCCGCTTCACCCGAAGGAGAAATCGACTGGGTGACAAAGGCCGGCAGCTATCGCGACAGCACTCTGGTGACCGGATACGGTATCGGCTATGACCGCGACGGGGGAGTTTACTGGACCGGTATCTACACCGGACCACAGCAGTTCGGGCCGTATGATCTGCGCGGACAGGGGATGTTCCTGACGAAGCTTGATCCGGAAAACTCCGGAGTCTATGTCCTTCTTGCCCCGTTCAACGGCACAACGGTAAAGACGCGTTCCGTCCTGCTGCGCTGGGCGCCGGTTGCCGGGGCTGTCTCGTATGATCTTGAAGTCTCTCTCTCCCCCGACTTCCACACTCTCTTTGTACAACGGCAGGGACTGACCGCAACCGAGTATCGGGTGCAGGGACTGAAGCCGAACGACCGCATTTACTGGCGTATACGCGCAAACGTTCCCGGAGAGCAGTTCCCCTTGTCCGACATCTGGACTTTTACCGTCGATGCAAACGCTCCTCTGCTTGCGGTCGAGGAGAGGGAGGAGCGGGCGGCTCCCGATCGCTCGTTCTCCTTCGCTCTCTATCCCAACCCGACCGACGGAAAGATTGCGCTTGCCTATCACCTGAGGAAATCCGGGCGGGTACGCGTTGACGTCTATGACGGCTATGGACGGTTGGTGACTGCCGAAGCGTTCGGGGAGGAGGAGCCTGGGGCGCATGTCCGTAGCCTCGATCTCTCTTCTCTGACTACCGGTATGTATTTCTGCCGCCTCACTGTTGGTGAGGAGAGTCGGACGGAAAGACTTCAGGTGGTGAGATAAGTGGCGAGGTGTTGCGGAGAAAGCCGAGTACAGACGGGAGAGTGGTGTCGACTGTGGTTTCTTTCAGCAGGAATGTAGACTCCGAGGGTCTCTCCGTCCCGCATAGAGTTCCTGGGGACTCTATGCGGGACGGAGACAGGCGTTTCTCAAAGAGAACGTTCCTTATCGAATTCGACCCCGACGGACCTCCTCACCACTGCGGAGTTCATAGAACAGGGGAATTGTGGACAGTTCCGGCTCAAGCTGAATGGATTGCGTCCCCCCTGTGGTTTCCGGCAGGGAAGCTGAAAGGATCCGCCTGCCCAGAAGATCATACAGATGCAACTCAGTCCCCCTGTCGATATTTCCGGTTATGGAAAGAAGATTGTCCCTGACGGTGAGGTGAGTGGCCCGGTTGCCGGTTGCGGCCACTCCTGAAATCCCGGCAGTCGTGAACGAACGGGGAGCAGAGGGCTTCGCAAACGTCCCGTTGATTGTCGGCGCAACCCGCCAGTAGTAGGTGGTGTTCGGTTCGAGCGATGCGGGGGTGTAGGTCGTGTCCTCAATGTCCTCCTCGATAATGACCGAGCCTGCAGTTGCCTCCCCTTTCTCCTGAGCGGTTCCGAAGTCGGGAGTGGTGGCGATCTGAAGGTGGTATGAGGTCGATCCCGGAAATGAAGTCCAACCGAGCGTGACCGGAAGTGCAACTTCGGCAGTCCCCTCTTCAGGGAAGGATGGTGCCCCTCCGCTCTGCGTGGTGAACTCCCACACCTCCGACCAGGCCGACCAGTTCGTTCCGGTCGTCAGGGAGCGGACGCGCCAGTAATAGGTCGTGGTCGATGCAAGCGTCGGATACCATTGCGGTGCCGGACCGGAAGTAAGCTGATCGGTTTCGATGGCGATGCTTGCCGGTTCAAACGTGGGAGAGGTTGCCACCTGAACGTGGTACCGGGTGACGTTCTGCACCGGTTGCCACTTCACAAGAACCTGTCCATAATTCCTGAGCTGAATCTCCGTGGCACCATCTTCGGGCGAGAGAAGCGCCGGCCTGCGGTCGATCCCCTTGACGACGGTCACGGTCTTGAGTGCGAAGACCGAATCGCCCCCGTACTCGCAGGGGATCTTCATGTGGACCTGTGTCGAGGAAGAAGTCAAGTCCTCGGGGAACGTCACCCAGTAGGTGAGCGTCCCCAGCCAGGCGTTGTGGTAAGGGCTGTTGATGAAAATGCGCCCCTCATCGGCGAGCGGCAGAGGATTGCCCGCTCCGTCGGTAAAGATGACGTCTCCCGGATTGGGCGTTGCCCGACCGGGATGGTGAAACTCCACATCGCAACGCATCTTGTCTCCGACCTCGAAGACCTCGGTCGTTCCCGTCTTTGTGCCGGTGAAGAAGTTGATCTTGACTTCCGGTAATTGTGCCCGGACGGTTGCCGTCATCAGCACAAACAATGTCAGTCCAAAAAGGAAGTATCCGGTCTTCTGTTGTCTCATTGCGGTGAAGATCTCCTGTGAAAAATCAAACTGTTGTGTCCCCTTCAACCTGTCGGCTGTTCCTGTCGCAGAAGGAGTGTCGTCTGATGACACGCCGGGAGAGAAAATCGTCACGCCGACCGGAATCGCTTGCAGGAATTGTTCGAACCGAGAAGATCGCATCGGCACCGGCTCTTCCGAAGCGGGATCGGAGGCTCTCTTCTTCATTCCTTCCCCTTTTTGAATTCTGCACGTTTAATCCTGAATCAGAAGTTCTCCTTGTGGCCCAACACCACCCGCCCCCGCTGCTCTCCCCGGAGAATCCGTTCGATCTCCTCGTCCATCTCCTCCAGCGTTACGTCACGTGCGGTCTCCTCCAGCAGATCATCTTTCCACTCGGTTGCGATCCGGTTCCAGAGTTCGCGGCGCAGCGGCATCGGTGTAGTGGCGGTGTTGATGCCGATCAGTGCGGCCCCGCGAAGAATGAAGGGGTAGACGGTTGTCGAGAAGTCGACACCGGCGACGTTGCCGCAGACGGCGATTCCCCCCTCGTAATCCATCGCGGCCAGAAGTCGGGCCAGAGGCGTTCCGCCGACCGTGTCGATCGCCCCGGCCCAGCGGCGGGTAAGGAGAGGCTTTCCCGAGGCGTCGTTGATCTCGTCGCGGTGGATGATCTCCGCCGCTCCGAGTCTCTTCAGATAATCCCCCTCTTCCGGCTTGCCGGTGGAGGCTACAACGTGATAGCCGGAGCGGGCAAGCATCATCACTCCCATGCTTCCGACTCCGCCGGTTGCGCCGGTGACGACCACCGGTCCCTGCTCCGGAGTCAGTCCGTGCCGTTCGAGTCGATAGACCGAGAGGGCGGCGGTGAACCCGGCGGTTCCGAGGATCATCGACTCGCGAAGCGAGAGGGCTTCCGGAATCGGTACCACCCAGTCGGCCGGGACGCGGATATATTCGCCGAAGCCTCCGGACGTGTTCATGCCGAGATCGTAACCGGTTACCAGAACGTGGTCTCCCGGTTTGAACTCGTCGTTCTCGCTTTGCTCTACAACGCCTGCTGCATCCACTCCGGGCGTGTGGGGATAGGAGCGGGTGATCCCCTTGTGGATCGAGGCCGAGAGAGCATCTTTGAAGTTCAGACCCGAATGGGTGACGCGGATCAACACGTCTCCCGGCGGAAGATCGTCAACGCTCCGTTCGCCGATGTAGCGGTTCGGCGTTCCATCCGGGTTCTCCTGGACAATAAGTGCGCGGAATGTGTCGGACATAATTGATAGATCGTGATGTTTCGTTATCAAGGTTCAGGGCTGATCGTTCAAAGCTGATTGCTCAAGACACATCCTCCTCATCCGAATCACACTCACGCTCACGCAAAGAGCAAAGACGCAAAGCTGAAAGCCCACGACTGAAAGCTCATAGCTCATAGCTGAAAGCTCAACGCCGATCTCTGAAAGCTACGAACAAACAAAAAACAGCACATGCAATTCACAAAAACAATCAGGCGGGGCGCGCTGCTGCTGGGACTGGTTCTACCGTTTCCCGCGTGCAGTCAGGAACAATCGTGGGAGATGGTCGATTCGATGATCGAGAGTGATTTCCCCGGAGTGCGGCACATCACAACCGACTCCGTGGCCGTC
>CBFGQN010000029.1:0-14913 GCA_965650895.1 uncultured Ignavibacteria bacterium
TGATGCTTCCACTTCAAATCTACTCCTACTGTCAGATTATGTCGTGACTACTTCAGATTACCGAAAGGCGCGAATGCGAACCGACGATTCGCATTCGCGCCTTCTGTTCCGGCCTCTTGCTTTCTCTCCTATCCCACCGGCTTCGCCGCCAGATCACGCAGACGCTGGGCAACGTCCAGCAGGGGCTGGATCTCGGCCACCGTCTTGTTGTGGATGAAGCCTCTGTACCTTTGCAGGTTTCCGTTCACCCAGTTCCATGAATGCCCCGGACTGCCGATCTCCCGCCAGTGGTTGAACCACATGCTGTTCCAGAAGCCGTTGTCGCTGTCCTCGAACCGGTTGTGGAACGGGCCCACAGGTCCGTCGCCGCGGAAGCCGTCATCCCGATGTCCCCCTTCCCTGACTCCGGCTATGGTTCGGCCGGGATTCGGATTCCAGTCCGGCGTGACCCGGAAGAAAGGTTCGGTGCTGATGCGGGCCATCCGCTCGGTCAGCAGGTTGTTCCGCTTGACCGTCACGTTGTCGGCAAACTGCCGGGCCATGTCGCTGATGTACTTCTTCGATTTGGCAAGCTGCTCCGGACTTGCTCCGGCCTCCACAAGTCTCTTGTACCCTTCCTGCAGCGTCATGATGTGGAGGATAGTCGCCTCGGCGTAGTGGAACGCTCCGGGACTCCCGAGCGCATTCGACTTTGTGATCAGGTCGAAGCTCGTGTTCTTGACGATGTGGAAGTCGGCCTCCGATCTCCCCATGTTGTTGTAGTGGACCATCGTCATGTCGAACTTGTGGGCCAGATCCCGGACCTCCTTCAGATAGTGCTGGTCGAAGGCGTACGCGACGATCCGGCGGATTTCCGCGTAGACCTCCTGATAGTAATCCGGAAGATCGGTCTGTCCCAGCACTTCCTTCCGCACCTTGTCCCAGACGTAGGAGGCGGCGGCCTGCAGGATGTGAGTTCCCAGCGTCTTGGCCAGCGTCAGCGCCCAGACCGGAATTGCGGCCTCCGGCTCCGCGGTCTCCTCAACCGCTCCGACTTCCGGTGCGGTCTCCTCCGATCCGTTTGTGTTCCGATTCGGTACTTCGATAAAGACCTCGGCAAAGTTCGTCCGCTGCCTCAGGTAAAGAGGAGGTCCGTCCGTGCCGTTCCCGTTTGAACTTTCCGGAAAGGGGGGCCAGAGGACGCAAAGCTCCTCTTCGACGATCTGCTCGCTCTGCGTCATGGGGAACAGCTTGGCCGTCTCGCGCGCCGCCGCAATCGCTTCGTCCGCCCCCTCCGGATTGTCCGTCGGCAGAAAGTGGGGCAGGCCGCCGTCGATCCCCGGCAGGGTAAAGCGGTGCAGCAGTGTCGCGCGCTGATCGTGCGATACGGCTTCCAGAAATTTGTCCAGTCTGGTGCCGATATACTCTGTGGTGTCGACATCGTCGACGATGCTCTGGAAATAGATCATTGTGCCACCTCGTATGAAGGTTGTAAAGATGACGTTAGAACGTGGGAGCTTCCACGGTCATAACGATGAGTTGTGCAGTGTTCCGATACGACCGGTACGGACCCGGTTTCCGATAGCCGCTTCCGATGGTATTCGTTGCGGGTCCATACACTTCTCCCGCTATGAACCCACGGGCTCCCGCATCAGTGGTTCGGCTGACGTGGGGACGTTGGCCTGAAGGGGAGAGGAACTACGGCTCAACCGTGATCGGCGTCATCGTCGCAACGATTTTCATTCCGCCGACTCCTCCGTCGTGGATATATCTGAACGTGACCGATTTCCCTTTTGCCCGGTCGGGGATCGTCCACGTATCCCGCAGAGGGCCGTTGGCCTGGTTGTGGGTCCACTGGTAACCGAGTTTGTCCTTGTTGTCGAGAAAGAATTCGACGGCGTCGTTGTTCGGGGGGGCGTTTTTGACGTTGACGCGGAAGCTCACCTTCTCCCCTGCCTTGTACCGTTGCTTGTCGGTTGTCAGGGTCACGTCCAGAGGTCTGGAGTGGGTGACGAGTTTGTTCCAGTACCGTTCAAGGATATCTGCGGCCCCCTTTCCGCTTTCGACCATATATCCGAATTCCTTCAGACGCCACACGCCGTGTACCGGTCCGGGAGGGTAGAGGTTGTGCGAACCGATGTAGAAGATCTCATCATCGATCATCACAAACTTCGAGTGATTGGCGATTCCTTTGTTCTCTCCCCACCTTGTGTCTTCGGAAAATCTCAGGGGGGCTACGCGGAGGTGCTTGACCAGCAGACCCCACAGTTCTCCCTCGGACATGTTTCTGTTCGCTTCTTTTGCACGGTCAAACATCTCCCGGATAAGGATGGGAATCAGCGCGCCGCTTGAATAGTCTCCCGCATCATTGTTTGTTTGAACGATAACGACATCCTTCTTTTTGTTGACGATAAATTCATAGAGCGCCTTGATGATTGCAGGATCCCAATGAGTGAGAGGTTTTGGGTTGTATCCCAGATTCTGCTGGGAGATCTTGATCGATTCAGTGGCAAGACTTAACAGGCGTGCAAGGGCGATTTCTCCCGGAGCCGTTCTGTAGTTATCGTTCAATCGTCCGATGGCCAGCACGGGAACGGCCGATGAATCCTCGAATTCAGTCGGTGCCGGGTTCTCATCTTCATCGTCGGCAATCAACGCCGGGATATCTTCCCAGTCCAGCGGCCGGATCCCTTCCGTCTTTGCGGTGGAATCGTAGACCCACCCTTCGAAGTAGGACTCCGGATAGTCCACCCGTCCCCGGTGGAGTCTCTCTGCAATTTTCCATGCTTCCTTGACAAACGTGTCGGTCAGTCCGGAGATCGGGCCGGACAGTTGCATCGAAAGATCAAACACAGGGTGGGCCTGCAAATACTTGGTGAAGTACCAGTTGTGTCCTCCCACGATGGAGTGGATGCCGTCGACGACAACAATCTTGGAGTGATTCCAGTGTATGCCGCTTCCGTAGTTGATCACGGCGAAGGACAGCTTTGCCCCGGGGACGGATTTCGCATCCCGGATCAGATCGTTCAGCACTCTTTTTGCCTCGTCGATCGGTCTGTAAGGGAGAAAATAACCCATCATGAACGTGATCCTTACCGATCTGCCGGTATGGGCCAGATAGGTGATTGCATTGCGCATTGCCGCCATGAATCGTCCGTCTGGTCCCGGACCGAGCGTGGTGATGTGGATCGTCTTCCCGGCCTTTATCATCATGTTGTAGATAGGGTCCACAAACATGTCCGAATGTCCCAGGCAGAGTTTCCTGGGAGTATCTCCCGGCTTCTTGACGGTTGCCTGAAGTTCTTTGCACACAAAGCCTTTCCCCTTGCAGTCGGCCGAATCGGTGCAGATCGGCAGGCGAAAATCGGGATCGATACCGGGACCTTCTTCGTGCCAGGGCTGCACCGGCACGTCGGCGGCCCGCATCCCCCATATATCGGGAGTCTGAAGCAGCCAGTTCTCCGGCAATACGCCCCCTCGTTCATCATAGTCAAAGGTGACTTTGTCGCATGCGGGATGATTCTTCTTCAGTTCGTCATAAAGTTGTTTCAGTCGAGACATTTCTACCTCCAGCCTGTGCTGTGTATTGAATGTATAATGACGCCGTCATCCGACGGCGCTCCGGCTTTCAGGTATGGTATTTCGGTCCGCACCGGCTTCAGAAGGCACGTGACGGGAAGGGTAATTGCGATCGCGGCAACGCATTGCATAAGGTGCTGTGTACACAAGGTTCTGCGATGGGTCCGCTCTCACGTCTCTTCCGGATACTACGGAGGAGATTTGCGTAATCCGACACAGTCAGGATCATAGCCGGACAAGAGCCGAACACGCCAGGCTATGCGGAAGCCGCATGTCGTGCTGTTCTTCTCTCGCCAATTATCGACCCCCCGCGGTGACCTGTCGACTGCAGAGCACCGGCGGACATAAGGTTCCGGGATTCCGATAAACGTCAAGCGGAGATATTCTCCGTTCCGGCTGTGGAGCCGGGGGCGTCATTGTGGTTGGTAATGGGACCACACACCTCTTCAGGAAGTATTAGGTTCCGGCTGCCTGAGCGGATTTCGCCACACGTTGCGGCCGCCGGTGATCGGAAAGGTACGCATAAAATCAATGGGGTTACAAGTAGAGACCTCCGTTCGGAACGATATCGGAGATCTGCCTTCCTCTTCCGTCAACAGCGTCCTCCCCCATTGCACCGCCCCCGCACCGCACCCTGTACGGGTTTGGTGTGAGGGGGAGATTGTCCGACTTTGACTGCGGGTGCGGAGAAGCGCGCACACGTCCGTTTCATACTGCTTTCAATCGTTCGCATGAAGTACACAACCGTTTTTCTTCTTCTGATCTTCGTTTCGACATTTGTCCCGACCCGCTCCGCCCACGGACAGTATGCCGGAGAATCCCTCTCGCTCGATTCGGCCGCGAGCTATGCCGTGGTCGATGACGTCTCGGGGTTTGTTCTTTCGAGCGGCACGGCTTATACGATCGAGACCTGGGTCTATCCGAAGACCTCTTCATTCGTGATCGCCTCGGTCTACGAGAACGGGGAGACCGTCTGGTCGCTGCGGGTCGGCGAGTACAACTCGAACTCCTACCGGCTGATTCTGGATACGAACGACGGGTACTCCTCCTCCTCGCCGGAGAGCATCGGCTCGTCGAACAGTCTGGGTTCCGAAGCATGGAACCATGTGGCGGTGACCTCCGACGGATCGACGGTCACCTTCTACGTGAACGGGGTCGCATCGGGGAGCTTCAGCGACGGCCGGTCGATCTGGGGGTTCGGCTCCTCGGCCACGCTCTATATCGGAACGGAGTATGTGTCGGGTTCATCGGAATTGACAAGCTATATCGATGCGATTGCCGGGTTCGACAACCTCCGATTCTGGAAGGGGACCAGAACCCTTGATGAACTGCTGGAGGGGATGATCTACACTCCCGCGACAACTACCGGTCTGATCGCAGACTACACGTTCGACGACACCGACGACTTCACGCTGAAGAACGGCGCCGCGACCGATGGGAGCGAGGTCCCCTGGATTGATATGCCGGACGGATATGCGAACGGAACGGCCCTCGCCTGGCAACTCTCCACCTCGGTCCTCTCTTCGGCTCTGACGGTCAGTTCCGATGATCTCGGGACCTCGTCCGATTCGGAAGGAGAGTATCTGATCGTCGCATACAACGACGGCGATCTCGGGACAACGACCACGACATCGGCCGCCGACGTGACCGCACAGTTGAACAGGAGGTGGGGCGTGGTTCCGATCGGCCTGGCCTGGTGTTCGTTCGAGTTCGATATGAATGCGATCAGCGGGATCGATGCCGACAAGGCTGTCGCCATCGTCTCGACCAAAGACGATCTGAGCGGAGATGTCGAGTTGATCTTCCCGACGTCATCGGAGAACTCGTATCTGAACTTCAGCTACTACTTCACCGAGTACGACACGCTCTTCATCACGCTGGGGGAACTGGAGACGACTCTCCCGACGTTGACCGCAAGCCTCGGCTTCGGCCCCTTCATCCGGACCGACGGAAATTCGAACACCTTCACGCTCGGAAATCTTCTCTCCGGAACAGGCTCGGTTACCTTCACCCTCTACGACCAGTATGACGGAACCGTGACCGACAGCAAGACGACGACCGGGACCGATCTGAGCGAGGCGACCTATACCTACGATATGGGGGAGTTGGCTGTGGGGACGATACTGGAGGTGGAGATCGAGGCGAGTTCGCTCGATGCGAACCTGACGATGGTCGCACCCCTGGCGATTACCGAGGAGTCCCCCGGCATCACCGCAAGCGATGATTTCGGGGCCTACATCCTCGGCACCTCGCGGGTCAACACCTATACGGTTTCCTCTCTCCCCGCCGGCACCACCTCGGTCACCTTTGCGTTCGTCGATTCCAACGGAGACATCGTGGTCTTTGTCGACGATGATGAGAATGTGATCTACGATTCGACGGTTGTCGCCGGGGCCGACCTGAGCACGGCATCCTGGACCGTGCGGATGGATACGCTGGAGCTGCCGCTGGGGGCGAAGCTTTCGGTGACCGTGGAGCATGAAGGGGGAGTCTCCGGCGGGACCGAGTATCTGGTCGATCTGGAAATCTATGCGGCCCCGATGACGATCTTCTCCACGGACGGCTTCGGTCCGTTTGTTTCCAACAACTACAGTCGGGTGGTCAACAGCGTCACGCCGTGGGCGGATGTGGAGGA
Organism: uncultured Ignavibacteria bacterium; assembly: GCA_965650895.1. GTDB lineage: Bacteria > Bacteroidota > Ignavibacteria > OLB7 > OLB7 > JAGWAZ01. The sequence continues at coordinate 6,194 of CBFGQN010000029.1, forward strand.
GGAGACGAATACGTTCTCCGTCTCGCCCCTGCCCGAGAGAACCGAGACGGTGATCTTCAATATCGTCGATCAGGATGGCGACATCGTTACGAGCGATACGGTGAGCTATGACGGGACCGGCTGGCTGAGTTCCGCCGAGAGTTCTTCGATCAGCATGACCGATCTCCCTCCCGACGTGGATTACGTCGAAGCGGTGGTCTTCGCACAGGGGGGATCGGACGAAGGGATCAGCGTGCGGTATGATCTTTCCATCCTCCAGCAGGCTCCGCGGATCTCCCTTGACCCCTCGGACTACGATGACGTTCCGTCAAATCCCTACATCACCGATGAGTACAAGACGACGGACGTGACGATCACCGTCGAGCCGAGCACAACGGAGAACGACTCGGTGACCGTGGAGATCGTCGACATCTCCGGCACGTTGCTGGCGACGATGAGCGGCGTACCGACGACCGTCGACGGAGTGCCGCAGGTCTCGTTCACCTACGACTTCGCCTCGCTTGACGTGACGGCCGATTCCATCATCGCCTACTCCTGGTCGGGCGTGTCGGATGATGCGGTCGGCGGAAGCAAGGATATCACACTGATTCCTCCGGCCCCCTACGTGGAGACGTGGTCGGGTCGCGACACCTGGTACATGATCAGCAACATCTGGGAGTTCTTCAACATATCGGGTATCGTCGACGATATCGAGGAGGTGCAGGTGGAGATCTACAACAGCACGACAAACGCCAACGCCTGGACCGGGACGTTCACCGAAACAACGGTCCCCTACAGTCACTCGCTGGCGTTCGACGGATCGAGCACCTGGTTCGAGGTCGACCGGGAGGACAGCAGCTTCACCATCCTCTTCTGGTTTCGGACGTCGGCCACGGGAGAGCAGCCGCTGATCGGCGTGGCGAACGGAAGCGACTTCTATCCCCTTCTCTATCTCGACGGTGAGGGACGGGTCAACTACACGCTCTACGGAGATCACACAAGCGGCTCGAACAGTATGCGGACGATCGCCCCGTTCAACGACGGGGAATGGCATCACGTGGCGATCGCCTACGACGACGCGGCGATGAGTCTCTACATCGACGGCGGCTTGCTCGGTCGCGAAAGCGATGCCCCCTCCTCGGCGAGGATCGGAGCGGGGGGGAGCTATATCGTCGGACGAGGAGGGAGCGAGACCGCCGGCAGTCTCCCCTCGGAGTACTTCGACGGAGACATGACCGAGCTGAGCTTCTGGAACAAGGGAAAGAAGTACAGCGACATCTACGAGTTGGTCTATCAGGAAGGACAGACGTATGATAAACTCTCCTATCGCTACACGGCCTATTATGGGCTGGTCTCCTACTTACCGACGGATCAGGGGGGAGGGAACATGCTGTACGACTGGTTCAACGAGGACTCGGTCGAGGTGAACGGGACAGCCGCCTGGCATCTGGACAACGGATTGTCCCGGGTGGTGATGCCCTGGAATCTGTTCCACATCGAGGAGGATGCCGGCGACGACTTCGAGTTGCGGACCACGCTCTTCTACGACGGGGGAGCGACTGCGGGGGAGACCTACGTGACGTCGCTGCCGATCACCTGGAACGACACGCAAATGTGGTTCCAGTCGGACCAGGGATTCGGTCCGTTCCGTCAGGGAGTATCCGCCGATGTCGACTTCGCGATTTTTCTCCCCGCAGAGATGGACGACGGCGACGAGATGGTGATGACACTGGTCGATTCAAGCGGTGGGGTGATCACAACCTCGACCTTTACGAAGGCTGATCTGGAACATGTGGCCTTCCTCTACTTTACGCTGGACATGGGGGAGGCCGAGCCGGGATCGCAGATCGAGTGTATCTATATCGCTTCGGGAGGAGACACCTCCTTCAGCAACGTCTATCCGCTGATCGTCGAGGAATTTGTCGTGCCGACATTCAGCGGATTTACCGGGCCGTTCCGCCACGCGATTGTGGACGGGACGATGGCCGATTCGAACACCTTCACGATCATCTCCGACGATGACGACCTTTCCTTTACCGGTATCTTCTACGGACCGACCTGGGAGGCGATCGATACGGTCGGGGCGAGCGTCCGGAACGATACCACCTGGACCCTGACGTATGACATGGCGGCCCTGACGCCGCCGCTGACCCGGCTGGTGATCGGCACCTACGCCGGCACGTCGACCACGCCGATCGATCTGGATACGTTTGCCCTGACGATCACCGAGACGCGACCCGACTGGTTCAACAGCGACGACGTCTCCTTCTCGGATGTGATCGTGAACGACGACGGGACGATCTCCTTTACCGTGACGAGCACGTTCAACAACCCGACCGGCTCCGGCGTTATCAACAGTACGGGAAGCTCCTCTTCCTCGGATGACAAGGCCGATCTGATTCTTTTTAACCTCACCGCCCCCATCCTCGGGAGCCTGACGATGCAGGGGCCGCAGCCGGTGATCACAGCCGACATGACATACGATCCGACGACCGAGACGCTTGCGCTTGCAAGCGATCCGGAGTTGACCGGGACGCTCGTCTTTGACAGCCATTCATTCGATTATTCGACAACGCTCTCCGAGGCGACGCTTGTCGACAACAACCTGACCGTCACGTACGATTGGGACTGGTCGGAGGAAGGGCAGGTGAATCTTGACGGTTTCTACATCCCCAGTTCGTCCTTCTTCGCGGCGATCGCGACGCTTGCCGAAGGGTCAACCGTCATCGATGAGCTTTCACCTATCGGGCCGACGGTCACCTTTACTCCGGACGCGCTGATCGGAGCGGCAACCCGTATCAATGCGGGGGTTGAGGATGACGAGTGGGGAACGATCGGAGAGCTTGATCTGAGCTATGACGGGGAGAGCACGAACGCTTCCTATGTCCTTGCACAGGTCGGCTTCGGCTTCTCTGTCGGGATAGGGGTCCAGGCTCTGCAGGGGGCCGCCTCCACAACGTTTGACATGAGCTTTCAGGGGCGTGTTGCGGGGGGGACATCCTTCAAGAGTGTGCCCGACTACGAAACGGACGTCCTGACTTCTTCCGGCTTCAAACTCTCCGGCGACGTCAGTGCGAAGTTCCTCTGGGGGCTGATCACAAAGTACCTCTGGGGACCGAAGACGTTTGACGAAGAGGACAAGGGGGACGAGGTCCCGGAAGACTGGCCGACGCCGAGCAGCGGCTGGATCTGGTCAAACGTCGGATCGGAAAGGGATGACGAAAAGGGAACGGCGGGGCCTCTCGCCGGTCTTCCGACGGCCGCCGGCACCAACGTCCACACGATTCATCCCCTCGTCTGGCCGCAACCGAACGGGGCCACCGACGGAGAAATCCTTTCCGCCGTCTGGATGGAACAGGACAACGGAACGCACATCGGCCGACTCAGGCTGGGAACGTTCGGCAAGCCCGGCGATAATCTTTCGGATGCCCTCACTGTAGTAGCCAACGACAATGCGATCAGCAATCCACAGGTGGTGAACCTTGACGACACGATCCACCTGGTCACCTGGACGCAAAGCCGCTATACCTCGGCGACGCTGCCGAAGAATTCCGGTCTCCGGGAGATTGCGCAAAGTCTGGATATATGGTACGCCATCGTCAACTCCGGTTCGGGAGTAGTGGAGCGGACCGGCATGTTCGAGGATGACCTCGCAGGCAAAACGAGCGGACGACTGGAGGGGAATGCCGTCGCCGCACGCCTTTCCGACAGCTCTGCACTGGTCGGCTGGATCGTCTCGCTCGGGGAAGACTCGGACATCTACTATGCAACGATAGAGAGGGATGGAGATGAGTGGACCGTTTCGACTCCGGAGGGGGCCACGACGATTGCGGGAATCGAACATTCGTTCCGGCTTGCCGGACTGGAGGATGGAAAGGCGGTCGGCGTCTGGATCAACCGGCCCGGGACGGACACCGGTTCCACACGCGTGATGTCGATGACCTGGGATCGTGATCGGTGGCTTCCTCCGGTTGAGATTTTCGGGGCACAGGGAGGGACGCACTATAACGATCTTGACGTGGCCGCCGGGAACGGATACGGACTTCTGGGACTGACCGGAGCAGGGAATGAAAACGGTCTGCTCCGGCAGACGGTCTCGGCGATTCCGTGGAGGGAGAACCGATGGCAAACCGCCGACGCGGTCACATTTACGAGCACGGAAGGCTTTCTGCAGCGCCCCGGCGTGACGGTCAACGAAGAGGGGATCGGCGCCCTGTTCTATCAGCGAAGCCACAGCCGCTCACGCAGCCGGATCGATGGAGTGGATGTGATTCTGCTGGACTTGAAGGACCCGACAAAACTTCAGCATCATATCGGACATCCGCTGCTGAGCGATTCGACGAAAGCGTTGTGGGATATTCACGGAGCGATCTACGGCGATCTTCTCCTGACGCTGGTTCACGAGACGACCAATCCCTACACGACACACGAACCGGTCAACGGAACATCGCTCGGTCTGCAACCGATGAATCTTGTTCTGCGCGGGGTGAAGCTGACCGATGATCTGGATCTTGAGGATGTCGACGAAGGAGATCTTCTCTCCTCGGTCTCTTTGCCCGGTCGTGAACGTCCCGCCCCCGGCTTTGCCGTTACCTCGGCAACTCCGAATCCGTTCGGGGAGGAACTGAGAATTACCTGCCGGTTCGAAGAGAGAGGAGAGGCGACGCTTGAGTTGCTCAACAGTCTCGGCGAACGGATCGCAGTTCTGACCGACGGCGTACAGACGCCGGGAGAGCGGACGTTCCGCTACGCGGCGGATGCTCTGCCGAACGGAGCATACTTCATCCGGCTGACGGTCGACGGTGCCTCGGTGGTGAGGACGGTGCTGAAGGTGGAGTAGGAGACCGGTGGGTCAGTGGGACTGATCGGATACCAACCCGTTCCGGCGTGTAAAGAGCGATGACCGGGCGATGCGGGATGTCGACTACGGTTCCCTTCCTTCCGGGCGTTCTGCTCCGAACAACACCAGCCCGAACGTCACGACCTGCGCAATCAACCCGGTGAAGTGTCCCTCCTCGGCTCCCGAAAGGCGATCGTAGACGATGAAGAATTCGTCGGACAGGAGGAAGACGGACCAGAGGATGATCGCCGCGCCGAATGCCGTTGCGGCCGAGCGGCCGTCGGAGGAGCGGAGGGCGTCACCGTTGCGCCATGTCTTCCAGAAGAGAAAGGCGATAGTCAGTTCCAGCAGGATGATGAGGCCGTACAACGTCCAGGTGAACCCGTCCGGCAGGGAGAAGATAACGACGGCCTGCTTGACGAACCCGAAGTTGCCGGAGGCGAAGGCCCAGTCTTTCGGGAGCATGCCGATCTCCCTGAACGCATCGCACAGATTGGTTGCGAAAACGATGGTAAAGAAGAGCGCCCAGAAGAGGACGACGATGCGCTTGATCGAATGCAGATTCACGGCTCCTCCTGAAACGGTATGGTTGCGATGGATTTCCGCCTGCCGCCGAGATATCTCCAATGTACGATTCTTCCCGCAGTTGCGGACGGACTTCTTACCGAAACGGAGATCCGTTATTCCATTCCTATGAGAGCTATCAATTGAAGTACGATAACGGAAGAGCGTTCCGCAACCTGATTGCCGGAGCACCTGTCCCTTGGTAATTCCTGGTGTACGCGGCGGCGGATAGTGTCTTGGCGGTGAAACACCATCGATCACCGGAAAACACCGAGGGGACCATCCACCACCGCAGAGACCGGCCCTACCATCCCGGTTGAACTCCATAATATTTGCACCTCTTGCTCTATCTCTTCCTTCCGCAGAAGTATATTCCGGCGCTACCGAACTCCGTTGCCGAAGGGGAGAACATCACAGGAAGGATTCATAGAGGAAGCAGATCATGCCGTTCGATCATCAACCGGTTCTCACAGGAGAACTTCTCACGCTCAGACCGATGCGCTCCGATGATTTCGATGCGCTCTACGCCGTCGCCTCCGACCCCCTCCTCTGGGAGCAGCATCCGGTCAGGGATCGGTACAGGGAGGAGGTCTTCCGGGAACTTTTTCGCGAGGGACTGGAGTCGGGGGGAGCGTTGGTTGCCCTCGATCTCCGGGACGGTCGGGTGATCGGCTCCTCCCGCTATCACGGATACAACGAAGCGAAGAGCGAGATTGAAATCGGCTGGACGTTCCTGGCCCGGTCGCACTGGGGGGGGATCTATAACGGGGAGATGAAGCGACTGATGCTGCGGCATGCCTTCCGGTTTGTGGAGAGCGTCATCTTCCTGATCGGTCCGCAGAACCTGCGCTCGCAGAGAGCGATTGAGAAGATCGGCGGAGTGCGGGAGGGGGAGGTGTTTGACGAGGGGAGATCGCATGTCGTCTACCGGATCACCCGGGAGGCATTCGAGCAGGGGCCGCTCGCGGGGAGCTCGGTTCCGGGGGCTGACGTCCCCGGTTACTGAATGGTAGCCCCTTCGGGACATAGGGGTCTCGCCGGCTTTCATGTGATAGCCCTGTCGGGACGCTCCTCTTCCTGCCTCGCAGGGGCATCCGTCCGCCGCGGCGGATGGTCGGGGCTGCGCCCGGTACCGTATCTTACCGGCTCTTGCCGCAGCCTTGCCATAAACAGACAGTGACACCAGTGATGAACAACCGGCCTTCCGGCACTCCTGCCGCCGAGTTCGATATCGACAGCACGTTGGTCTCCGGCCTGCTGAACGACCAGCATCCGGACCTTGCCGGTCTTCCCCTGCAGGCCGTCGGTGCCGGATGGGACAACGCCATGTTTCGTCTCGGCGAAGAGCTTGCGATTCGTCTTCCGCGACGGGCCGCCGCCGCCTCGCTGATCGAACACGAACAGGAGTGGCTTCCCCGCATCGCCGGCAATCTGACGCTTCCGGTTCCGGTCCCATTGCGGACCGGAGAACCGGGACGGGGCTATCCGTGGCGGTGGAGCATCCTTCCGTGGCTGAAAGGGGAGACCGCCGAGCGGAGCGAGCCCGATCGGTCACAGGTTTCGACACTCGTCCGCTTCCTCGCGTCGCTCCACATACCGGCCCCCGCCGATGCCCCGGTCAATCCGGCGCGCAGCGTGCTGCTGACGGATCGGGCGGAGGGGGTGGAAGAACGCATGGCGAGACTTGCCCGGAAGACCGATCTGATCACACCCCGGATCAGAGAGATCTGGCGCGACGCACTCGACACGCCGGTCGATCTGCCGCCGACCTGGATTCACGGCGATCTGCATCCGCGGAACGTGCTGACCGCCGAAGGAAAGTTTACCGGAATCATCGACTGGGGAGATATGGCCGGGGGAGATCCGGCAACGGACCTCGCCTCGGCCTGGGCTCTCTTTCCCGACCCGGATGCCCGTCAGGAATTGCTTGATCGCTATCCGAATCTTTCGGAAGCGACCCTGCGGCGGGCGAAAGGATGGGGGATCAATATCGGCGTCGTGCTGCTGGAGACGGGGATGATCGATAACCCGGCACACGCGCTGATCGGCGAGCGGATATTGAGACGGATGGCCGATTAGAGGGGGCTAAACGGGCTTTCTTTGGTATTTTCCCCTCTGCAACACATACGTGAAGACTTGTTGCCCCTCCCTTGCACATCATTTCTACAAGCCATCATTCATTACAGGAGGAAAAACTGGATGAAATCAATGCGTGCTCTCCTTTTGGGAGGAGCTCTTCTTGCCGTCGGCGTTTCTCTTTCCGCACAACCGGTCAGCGATGATCAGGGGAACGTCGGCATCGGAACGCTGAATCCCGATCCCGGAGCTCTTCTCGACCTGAGTTCGACAACCCGGGGCTTCCTGATGCCCCGCATGACAACCGCACAGATCACTGCCCTGGTATCCCCCGCCGAAGGACTGATGGTCTTCAACACTGATCTGGGTCTGCCACAGGTATGGAGCGATGCGTCCGGGGCGTCCCAGTGGGACGCTGTTCTGACCGACGGAAGTAACCGGGGATGGTTGACGAGCGGAAACGGCGGACTTGTTGACGGAACCAGTAACATGCTGGGGACGCTCGACGGGACTCCCGTCCGCTTTATCTCCAACAACATCGAACGGATGCGGCTGACCGCAACAGGACAACTGGGTGTGGGAACCCCGACGCCCGGCGTCGAATGTCTTGTGGACGTTGCCGGACGTATAAACAGTTCAGAGAGCTACGACGTTGACGGAAACCCATGGCTATGGGATGGTCCCGGAGGGTTCAACAACACGCTGGTCGGACCAACCTTCAACACAACGAACGCCGGTATTGCGAATGTCTTCGTCGGCGGTGGTGCCGGAGCCAACAACACGTCCGGCTCGGTCAATGTGTTTGTGGGTGCCGATGCCGGAGCGGAGAACACGGTCGGTTTTGGAAATACCTTTGTCGGATCGGAAGCCGGCAGCTCGAACATCTCGGGAGAGAACAACACGTTTATGGGGCAGGCGAGTGGTCAGAGCACAACCGACGGTGACGAGAATGTCTTCATCGGATCGTTTTCAGGGACGACAAATACAACCGGCACGGACAACGTATTCGTGGGACTGCGTGCCGGGCAGAACAACACGGCCGGAAGCGGAAACAGTGCCCTCGGTACCTGGGCCGGACCCTCTGCCGCAAGTCTGGAGAACGCCACCGCAATCGGTGCGTACGCACAGGTGGCGCAGGATAACGCGCTGGTTCTCGGCTCGATTAACGGTGTGAACACTGCCACCGCATCGACCGATGTCGGCATCGGGACAACCACACCCGGGGCGCGGCTTGACGTGGCGGCGGACGGCATGACCGACG
>CBFGQN010000030.1:0-14814 GCA_965650895.1 uncultured Ignavibacteria bacterium
TCCGGCTGGATACCGGCTGGATCGGCCGCTATCTGGAACAACGCTATCCCGACTTCCCGGCCAGTCTGCCGGATGATCCGCTGGCAATCCAGTTCGGCGGATTCTCTCTGCTGCTTCGGGGTTCCGACGGAAAGAAGATGGGAATCGAGCTCAGCGATCCGACCATCCAGCAGGGGGTCAACGCACAACTCGATGAACTCGATGGGGCAAGTGCGGGGACACCCTATCTGAACGAGTATACCTTTATCGCCGATATCGCACAGCGGTCGAACAAATATGCCGACCGTGTGAAAGGAGCCTACGAATCGGGGGCATCGCAACTCAGTCCGCTGGACGGTTACGGGGCCAATCCGTTCGGCGAACAGCTCAGAGCGGTGGCGGCGATGGTTGCAGGGGGACTGAACACGAAAGTCTACGTCGTCTCGATCGGCGGCTTCGACACGCACGTCAACCAGCAGCGGAACGACGACGGAATGACGCTGACCGGAATGCATCCTCTTCTTCTGCACAGAATTTCCCAGGCGGTCGCCCAGTTCCAGTACGATCTGATCCGCCTCGGTCAGGCCGACCGGGTTGTCGGTCTGACGCTCAGCGAATTCGGACGACGCCCGCGAGAGAACGGCAGCTTCGGCACCGATCACGGCGCGGCCTCGGTACAGTTCGTCTTCGGCACAAATGTCAACAGCGCGGTCTTCGGCGAGGCCCCCGATCTGGTCAACCTGAACAACAACGGCGACCTGCGGGCGCAGATCGATTACCGGACGGTTTACACCGAGATCCTGACCGACTGGTTCGGTCTCCCTCTGGAAGATGCGCGGGAAGTCCTGCAGAACGACGACCTGATTCCGCTGGACGTTCTCCAGGCACCTTCGAGCGTGCGCGAGCGTGACCGCCGCGCCGGAGGAGTGACCCTGCTTGGGGCTGCACCGAATCCGTTTGCCGGATCGACCCGGATCGAGTTCAGCGTCGCCCGGCCCGATCACGTGATCGTCGAGATCAGCTCGATGGAAGGGGGAAGAATCGTCCGGCTGTTCGACGGACATCTTGAAACCGGTTCGCATCAGGTCCGGTTCGAAGGAGACATCCCCTCAGGGAACTATCTCTGTACGGTCCGGACCTCGACGGGAACGGACTCCAGGATACTGACCTGTCTGCGATAAAACTGCGGGAGCGAGTGGACGAGTTGCGGAAAGCACAGTGCATCCGTCCGTTTTTGAATGTTGCATTTATCATTTTGAATTCCCTTGTTCTCCGGAACAAGAACCGCGTGCCTATGAAACGTATTCTCTTCCTCCTGCCCGTTCTGTTCCTGGCTACGGTGTTCCATGTGCGTGGACAGATCACCGGTTGCGACCGTGATCCTTCCTGTACCGGCAACATGCTGACGATGGACGTCACCAGCGGACGGACGGCGGAGTTTGTGGATATCGACACGCGGAATCCCCTTCGTAATCTCAGCACGGCAATCACGTTCGAGGCCTGGCTGCTGCCGGGAGAACAGCCGGGACGGCGGCAGTTTGTGGCGGGTCTGTGGGGACCGAATCAGGACAACAACGATCAGTGGGTGGTCTACATCGAGGATACGGAGATCACATTTGAACTGAACCATCCCGATTTCAATCTCGGATCGGTCGACAACACGATCGTCAAGGCCGATGTGCCGAACCTCTACACGCGAGGCTGGGTCCACCTGGCGGTAAGCTGGGACGGGACCACGACGAAAGGAAGGATCTACATCGACGGGATACGAGTTGCCGAGGACTCCAACGCAACCTATCCCCTGACGCAGCTCAACCCGGTTACGCGGAACAATCTCTTCACGCAGCTCGGCAGCACCAACGCACTGTACGACAACGAGAACCGCTACCGTTCGTTCCTCGGGAATATGGACGAGGTCCGGATCTGGAACCGATCGCTTACCGATCAGGAGATTCGTTGCCGGCATATCCTTTCGCTGCGGGGGAACGAGTCGGGACTGATTCTCTACTACCGCTTCAACGACAACCGGAACACGTCGACGCTCTGCGACGCTTCGGGGAACGGTCACACCGGACGCTTGAGAAACGGCATCACGCTCGATACGAATCTGAGAGTAATGCCGCCGACCTACACGGTGATCCCGGCGGCGATCAACACGCCGCTGAACTGTACGGCCGACACAACGTTTACCTTCCGGCTGACCGATACCTCCTTCTGCGGATCAAACGTGACGCTGGAGATGATCGGTCGGGACAGCGCCCTCTTCCAACTTTCAACGACATCGTTGAACCTGACGCAGAACAATCAGCGGACGGTGACCCTTCGACTGAACGCGCAGATCACCGGAGATATCGAGGCGACGCTCCGGGTTCGGGGAACCGACCGATGCAACGCCGCATACGACGTTCCGATCAACTTGCAGCGCACCACGGAACTCTCCTATTCAAAACCGCGCATCGAGTTCGACACGCTCTACGTCGGCTGTCTCGAGCAGACCTTTACCGAGGATACGATCGAGATCTGCAACACGACCGGACGGTCGATGCAGATACGAAACGCGAGCAACAGCGACAGAACGAACTTTTCGGTCAGACCCGAGAACCCGTCCCGTCCCTGGCCCCTGACGCTGGCTCCGGGGGAATGCTGGCTGGTGATCGTCCGGGTCAATCTGCTGGACACCACCCGAACGCTCTACGATACGCTCCGGATCGAGAGCGACGACAGGTGTCCGGGAAGCGGCATCGTTCCGATGCAGGGACATTCACAGGATGTGATCGTCCTGCTGAATCCTTCCGGTCCGGGTCGGCTGGACCAGCCGGGAGTCGAGGTCGATTTCGGAAGCGTCTGTCCGAACCAGATCAGCGACGTCCGTCTCTACGAGTACCGAAACTTCGCATCCGACACGGCATTCATCGACTCGATCTATTTCGGCACAACCGAATTCTTCGCACGCAGACGGGCCTACCCGCTGGTGATGCCCCCTCTCTATGCTTTCCAGGCCGACTTCATGCGCTTCCGTCCGACGAGCGGCGGGAACAAGTTCGATACGCTCTTCGTCCGGGGTCGCTACCGGGGATGCACCATCGTCAAGAAATTCGCCGTCAGGGGCTACGGCATCAATGTCGACAACGGATTCGATCAGCCCTCGGTCGACTTCGGGAACATCACGATCGGAAAGACGGCGCAGAGGACGGTGAACGCCTTCAACAACGGGGACAACACCAGATTCACCGCCTACCTGAAAGTGGGTGATGTCTTCCGCATCACGTCGACAAAGAGCTTCCAGCTCAATACGGGAGGGCAGCAGCCGGTCACCGTCGAGTTCCGTCCGCGCGAGGCGATCACCTACTACGACACGCTCTGCATCTTCGATCAGCAATGTCTGGGAACCACCTGCATTCCGATCAGCGGCACCGGGGTCTTCGATGCCCTTGCGTTCGAGCCTGCCTTCCTCCTTCTGGAAGATGTCGTCGGATGTGAGTGCAAACGGGATACCGTCCGGGTCGAAAACGTCTCGGGAGGTCCGCTGACGATCATCGGACAGCCGACGTCCGGTCTGGTGGACGCGAACGGCAAGATGCAGATCGTCGGATCGTTCCGGACCGGCGTCATCAATCCGGGAGAGGAGTTCGAGTATATCGTCGAATACTGTCCGAACGACCTGACGACCGACCGGGCCGATCTCGGCTACATCCACCTTGAGTTGACCGACGGGCAGATCTACGAAATTCTGGTCCGGACCTCCAGCGTCGTCCCCCGGCTCTTTGTGGAGCCGCTGACCGCCTTCGGCATCGTGGAGGCGGGCTGGCAGCAGGAGCAGCGGGTGCTGGTGGAGAACATCAGCATGGTCCCGATCAACGTGACCAATATCAACCTCCCCCCCGGCTACGTCCTGCTCGGCACCACACCGGCTCTGCCGACCGTACTCGGTCCGCGCGACTCGCTGTGGGTGGATGTGGAGTTCAGACCGACCGATGAAATTTCCTACAACGGACAGATCGTCGTGGAGACCGATTCGCCGTGTGACATCGACTTCAGGGGAGACTTTGAGGGGACCGGCAAGATCGTCCGGCTCGACGTTCCGGTCACCTTCATCAACTTCGGCCTGAACAAGCCCTGCGAGTGTACCGAGCGGGAGATTCCTCTGCCGAACAACAGCGACTTCATTCCGATGTCGGTCGATTCGATCTGGATCGATGCCGGAGGACTGGCGAATGCAAACCCGACGTACTATTCGTGGCGTTCGAAGCGGACGGGGAATTCCAACACCCCCTATCAGATTCCGCCGAAGACGACCGACACGCTGGTGATTACCTTCTGTCCGAGCGGACCTTCGGACACATCGCAGATCGTTCACAACGCAAAGATCCATATCGCCGCAAGCGGGACCGATTCGCGGGGCGTGCAGATCTGGAACGAGGAGTTCGCCACGACGATCAGTGGCCGACGAGAAATTTTCTTTGTCTCGAACAGAGGGAACAACATCGTCAGCTTCGGGCGTCCCCGGACGGTCGGAACGACGACGAATTCCAACGTGCAGATCACCGTCCCGGATCAGTTCCTGAACCCGAGCGGCGACAGTCTGATCATCACGAACGTCCGGTTCGAGCCGGACGACCGGGTCTTCACCGCTCAGGCAAGCACCGGCGCTCCCCTCCCCTGGGTCATCCGTCGCGGACAGACCTTCCGGATCAACCTGACGTTCTCCCCCCGCGCACCGAGGACCTACACGGCGAAGATGGTCCTGGAGTTCGCCCATCCATGTGCGGGGATCGACACGACGATTACGGTAACCGGCGCGGGCTACGCATCGAACCGCGGATGGGAAGTGGCGATCGACACGGCCCGCCCCATCAGTATACGGGATACGTTCTTCCTGAGCACGTGCGACACGCTGATGATTCCGGTGGCCGCCTTCCAGCAGATGCCGCCGGAGCAGGAGGTGGTGGACATCCTCTTCCACGTCGATTACGACACCAACTCGCTGATGCCGCTCGATGTGATCTCCCCACACACGACCAACACAAGCCTTGTCGATACCGGCGACGGCTCGTGGATTGCGGTACGGGACATGTGGAATCTGCCGGCCGGAGATTTCGCCTACGTCCGCTATCTGATAAAAGGAGGACCGAACGCTTTTGCAATCCGGCTGGATAACTTCGACTACGACAGTGATTCGCTTGTCGAGTATCGCTACATCACCGACGGCGACATCGCCTGGGTGATCGTCGACGAACCGTTGATCGCGATTGAGGGATTGACCGATTTCGATACGGTGCTGGTGAAGACCTGCGAGGATCAGGATGTGGTCGTCTGGAATCCGGGGAACCTGCCGGTGCAATTCGATTCGCTTGCACTGCCGAAAGACCATCGGATCAGCGTGAGCAGCGCGCCGATACCGGCGACGCTTCAGCCGGGAGATTCCCTCTTCCTGACGGTCAGCTACTGTCCGACCGACGAAGCGTTCAACGACACGCTGCTTCCGGCATTTGCGACCGCTCCGTGCGTTATCAGCGATTCGGGCAGGATACGGAGCATCGGGTATGCCCCGCCATGGCCGATCCGACTGGAGATTGTGGAAGACCCGGTGATGGGGATTATCGCCGACACGGTACAGGTGACGATCCGGACCGACCGGTACATGCCGGTTGCGCCGATCGATCTGAGTTTCCGGCTGGACTACAACCGTCGGGCGTTGCAGTTTGCCGGGATAGAGAGTCCGTACACGACGGCGGTGCAGGCCGTGCAGACGCAGAACGGATTGCAGGTGACGATACCGGGGATCGACAGCATCGAGGCGGGAGTGCTGGCGACGCTCGACTTCGTCTTCGCCGTGCCGGATACGGCCGTGACACAGATGTTCCTGAGCGTCGCGCGGGAGGATTTCAAGAGCGACTCGATTTTCTTCGTCAAGCCGGTTCCGACCGGAGATACGAGCAATGTGCAGGTCGATCCGCGATGCAACATCACGACGCTGGACTTCCGGGAAGGACTCTCCAACAAGATCTCGACGCCGACGCCGAATCCGGCCGGAGACCGGGTCTCGCTGGAGGTGGAATTCTTCGAGGACGCAGCGGCGCGACTGGTTCTCTACGATGCCGCCGGACACGAAGTCCTTCGTCTTCTTCCCGGAACGGAGGTTCTGCCGGGGGGACGCTACCGGCTGGAGTTCGACGTATCCGATCTGCCGTCCGGCGCATATTTCCTGGTCTTCCAGGCAAGAAAGTTCCACGCAACCGAAGGATTAAGAATCACCCGGTAGGTTCATGGCGCACCATGAGCCACCGCAACAGACACCGACAACACCGTCCATCATTCATCCGAAATCGGATACCTGAACACATGACATCCGGCCTCACACAACATATCGCACGCACGTTCCTTACAGGATTGCTTCCCGGCTTCCTGCTGCTGTTGACCTCTTCAAGCAATCTTTACGCCCAACTCCCCGACACGAGCGCTCCCCGAAAACTGGAGAAGGTCACCTTCCGCGCCGGAATCTACGGGGCCTATGCCTTCAACATGCACCGGACCGAGGCGAACGTCTTCATCGGCGGTGCCGAGTGTGGTGCGTTCGGTGACGGAAACGGACAGGGATTTTCGGTCGGGGGATTTGCGGAGATACCGGTGCTGGAGAAGATGCTGGACCTCTACGCTTCGGTCGGTTTCGCCGCACGTGGAGGAACGCTTGGAGAGGCGGTGGTCGGCGGACTGCCGATTCTGGATCCGAACACGGATGAGTATACCACGCTGGAGCGGGAACATTCCTACACCGCCTCGCTGAACTATCTGCGGACCGAGTTCGGTGTCCGCTTCACGCTCCCCTGGTTCCCCCTCTATCTTCGCGGGACCGCGGCAATCGACTTTCCGCAGGGGACGACGTTCGAGCAGAAGGAAGAGATCCTCTCGCCGCAGGGAGTCGTCTATCCCGAAACGAACACAACGGAACGTCCGGTTGCCGAAGGGGATCTTCAGGATCCGGAATCTCTTCTCTCGGCTTCGGGAGGGATCGGCTACGATATCCCGCTGAGCACGCGACTGAGCATTGCGCCGGAAATCTCCTACTACCATCCGTTCAACGATGTGGTACTGAACCGACCCTGGACGATTGCCTCGGTGCAGGCAGGAGCGGCCCTCCGCTGGAGCTTCGGTCCGCTGGAGAAATCTCCGGAGGGGCCGGAACCGCCCCGTCCGCCGGTTATGGAACCGGTAGAGCCGCCGAAGCTTGCCGTGCCGGTGGCCCACCTGAACGTCTCCTCTCCGAAACGGCTGTCGGTGGTTCGGACAATCGTCACCGAGACGTTCCCGATTCTCCCCTACATCTTTTTCGACAGCGGCAGCAATGCGATCCCGGGCCGATACAGACAGCTTCGTCCGGGAGAGACGGCAATGTTTGATGAAGAGGCGGTTTCGTGGCGTTCACTGGAAGCGTATCACGATCTGCTGAATATTCTCGGACAGCGGATGCGGGATGATGAAGCGATTGCGATCACGGTTAACGGGACAACGGACGGACGAGAAGCAGGAACGCCGGCCGAGTTGACCGCACTGGCCAGGAACAGAGCCGAATCGATCAAGGAGTATTTAACCGACACGTGGAGTATCGATCCGAAGCGGATCACCGTCACAACGAGCGGAAGACCGCAGTATCCGTCGAGCGAGGTCTATACCGAAGGGTTCGAGGAGAACCGGCGGGTGGAAATCTCCTCGAACAGCCCGGAGGCGATCCGACCGATCATCCACAGACGCTTCAACGAATATTCCTACCAGCCCGAACGGTTCGAAATGGAAATGAGCGCCGAATCGCCGAACGGTATCTCCAGTTGGAAACTGCAGGTGAACTCCGGTCCGAACGAAGTCTTCTCGCAGGCCGGGGAGGGTCCGGTGCCGCCGATGTTCCGCACACCGATCACACAGGAGATCGCCGAGCGGATCGCCTCCGGCATATCGGGTCCGGGCGAACTTGAGACGACCCTGACGGTCAGGGGACGGAACGGACTGACCGATACGAAAGAGGTTGCGATCCCGACCAACGTGGAACTGAATCCGTTCGAGGTGAGCCGCCTGAGCCTGATCGTGTTCGACTTCGACAAGTCGGAGATCACGCAGGGGAACAGGACGATGGTGAAGTCGTTCGTGGCCGACGCGCTGAAGGAGGGATCGACGATGACGATTGTCGGCTCCACCGACCGGCTCGGAGAACTGGAACACAACAAACATCTGTCGGCCGCACGGGCGGAGACGGTGAAGGGGATCATCACCAGCGATGCCCCGGATGCCGCGATCACCAACGTCGAAGGGGTCGGGCCGAAACTCCGCTACGACAACAGTCTGCCGGAGGGACGGTATTACTGCCGGACGGTGACTGTGGAAGTGAAGACGCCGATTGAGGAAGGGCTGTAGAACTGCAAGGCTGAAACAACAACCAATCAGCACGATCATGGCAAAAGCATTTTCCGTCGCGTCGTGGAACGTGGAGCATTTCGGGGCTGCCGGTTCGGCGAAGAAGCCGACAAAGCCGATTGAGCCGATCATCGAGTATCTGGCGCAGCAGAACGCCGACGTCGTCGCCCTCTACGAAGTCAGAAGCTCGACCGTCTACGCCCCGCTGGTCGACGCGATGCCGAGCTATCAGTTCCACATCACCGAGGGACCGCAGACGCAGGAGATTCTGATCGGCGTCCGGAACCGATTCTCGGGATTCGTCACGCAGAAGCTGGAATTCAAGTCGAACGATCCCGGGCTTCGTCCCGGCGTGCTGCTGACGCTGAAGATTGACGGCCAGTACTACCCCATCCTCTTCCTTCACCTGAAAAGTCTGACCGATCCGAGAGGGTTCGGTCTGCGGGACGATATGCTGCAACTTGCCCTGAAATTCCGGATGGTCCTCGACAAGGCGGCCGGCGGAAAATCGAACTTTCTCTTCGTCGGTGATCTGAACACGATGGGACTCGATTATCCCTACGTCGATCACGACATCACCGGCGAACAGGAGATCGCCGAGCTGCAGCGGCGGGCGAAGCACTACACAAAGAAAATGCGGGTGCTGGAGAAGAACCGGCCCCATAGCTGGTGGGGAGGATCGAACTCGAATCTGGGACCGAGCAATCTGGATCACGTGGTGGCGGCCGATCACCTGACGTTCAAAAAATTCGGGAATGCCGAGGTCGACGTCCGGGGCTGGCCGCAGGAGGTGACGCCGGAGGCGAAGGATGCGTGGGCGGCGAAGTATTCGGATCATGGGCTACTGTACTTCGAGGTGCAGAAAGTCTGATCGGAACCGGATCGACTCCCGCACTTTTTTCCACCTCCCCCGTAACCTTTCCGCCGGTTTCCGGACTCTTATTGCCGTCATCGCCTGTGTATACTCCCGGCAAATCATTTTGCGAGAGAATTATAGCCCGTTTTCTACTATAGCTCGATGATTCCAAGCAAACGGCACTTGCAATCTCATTGGCCGGGAGTATATCAGGCAACGACGACCGTAAACCCGAACTACACCAGATTGAAGACCGCCATGAAATCGATGTTCCGTCCGCACCTTTCGATCATTGCAGGACTTATCCTTTTCTCCCCCCTCTCCCAAACTCCCCTCCACGCCCAGCTCTACGTCGAACCGGCATCCGATGGGATCGACGGGGCCGATATCCTTTGCTTCGAGAAGACGGCCGATGGGGATCTGCTGGCCGGGACCGACCGGGGGATGTGGCGTCTGCCGCGCGCGGGGGTGGAGTGGGAGCGGGTAGAGTTCTCCACCGCCGTCTACGTCATCAAACGTCTTGCAACCGGGACGCTCCTGTGCGGCGCATCCAACGGCATTTTCCGAAGCGACGACAACGGTCAGACCTGGACGAAGCGGTTCAACGTTCCCGGCACCGGAGTTTTTGCCGAGAACGAGGAGGGGACGATCATCGCCTTCGACCGCGAAGGCTCGGTCAGCACACGCAGCTTCTACTACCGCTCCACCGATGACGGAACGACCTGGGCAAGCTTCCGGGTCGATTACGGAACGCTCTTCAACACCGGCGTGGTCTGGCTCGGAAATCGCCTCTTCAGCGGATCGACCGAAGGGGTCCGCGTCTCGACGACCGGCGCCGAGGAGTGGGAGCTGACCTCGATGACCGAACCGGTCTCACGCATCATCAAAACCGGCGACGGCACACTGGTGGTGGTGGCCGGAACGATCAACGTCGAGTCCCGCATCTACGAATCGCGCGACAGCGGGGCGACGTGGCAACTTGCCGATTCGATTCCGGGGACGTTCGATGCTCCGTACAGAAGGATCACCCATTTCGGTCCCGGACTGAAGAACGATTATTACATCGGAACCATCTCACGCGATCCCGACGACGGATGGAACGGCATCCGGCGAAGGAATGTCGGTGAAGAGGGATGGGAGACCGTTTATATATCTCGCGGAATCAGCGGCATGAACTTCGCACTCGATGGTCTCTGGGTGGGGGCGAACTTCAGGGCGTGGCGGAATGAAGGACCGAGGTGGCAGGATCACAGCAGAGGACTGAAAGATCTGGATGTCGACCGGATTCTCCACGACAGCCGGGGGAGATTGTTCACGAAAATCCGGGATGAAAAGATCACGATTGAGGGGACGACAACCTACGCCCTCTATCGTTCGGACGACAACGGAGCCCACTGGGAGAGGATCGTCGGTGATCTTGCCGGTGTTCGCATCCATGTCGACGGATTCGACAACGTCTACGCACACCGGGACACGCTCGTGACCGTCTCCGACGGTCAGGGGAATACGTTCGAACAGCGTCGAACTCACAGCATCGTCTCCACCGACGGAGGGGAATCGTGGAGGACGCTCCATCCCGCCTATGCCGTCACCGAGGTCACGACGAGCGAGGAGATCCTGACCGGCGGGGAGGGTGTCATCGTGGCGGAACTCGAAGACTACGACAGCTTCGCCCCCCGTCCCGTCCCCGATCTGGCCATCTCCAGAGACCGGGGCCGAACGTGGGTGCGGATGAGCGATGAGGGGAGACCGTGGCAGGATCCCCGGAACAGTCCCTATCCGTTGACGGCAACGATTGCGGCAAATGGAGATATCATCTACAGCACGGTCAGTTCAAACAACGGAGCGCCGGATAAAGGGAAGGGAATCTACCGTATCGACGCCGACTACAATGTCGAGAAGCTCTCTGGTGCGTTCGTCGCCGGCGATCTGCGGACGTCCGCAAACGGCGGCGAGATCATCGGCACTTCCTATCCCGACGAAGCCGTCCGGCAGGGGATTTATCGATCGAGCAGCAACGGCAACAACTGGGAGCAGTACGATCCCGGACTGGGTGAGGCCGACAAGATCACCCCGATTGAAGACGGATACTGGCAGATCCTCCATTACTCCGGCCCAAAACTCTCCGCCCTCGTCTCGAAGGACTACGGCAACGTCTGGGACTTCGCAGAGTTCTGGTACCGGTCGGTGGTGATGCAGGGAACCGATACGCTCTACGGAATCCGCGACGGCGGCATCTTCCGCTCCGACGGCAACGTTTTGAGTTGGGATACGGTCACCGTCAGGGAGCTTCCCGAAGCTCCGAAATTTCTGGCGGTCAACGGTTCGGAGTTCCTCTTTATCGGGACGGCAAACCGGGGAATCTTCCGTTCGGTTGCTCCGGTCGGATCGACCGAAACGGAGGGGGAAAGAGCGTTCGGCGAAGAAGAACTTCTCGTCACCCTTTCGAACGACCGGCAGTATCTCCGTCTTATCCGTCACCTCTCCTCCCCCGGCGTCACCCGCCTGCGTATTGTTGACCTTCTCGGCAGGGAGGTACGTGTCGAAGAAGGCCGGGAGGAACCGGGTCAGAGACAACGACAGGTCTTTGTGGGAGATCTCCCCCGAGGAACCTATCTGGCAGTGCTTGAGCGCCCGTCCGGAAGGATATCAACGGTCTTCTCTCTCCCCTGAGGAAGGATTGCGGAAGTCCTGTAAAAAGAGGCTCCGGGGCTTGTCTCTGAACGCAGAAACGGTTATTCTTCTGGAAGCTCCTCAAGCTCATGGCTCCCCCTCTACCCGAATGAACTTCCGGCCCCCTCAGGTCACCGGCGACAGGACAATGATGGAATGATGAGGCAGGTGATGGAATCGTCAGATGACGTTCGATACCGGCCTGTCGTCAGACAGCGAACCCGGCATCACTTGATGGATATTCATGTCGGTCAGGTCGGCAGAGGAAGACCGGATTCTTCTGTTGTGTGAGGGAATCATAACGGCATAAACTTTGCTGAGTATTCCCGTGTTGTCTTCACTGAATCTGTTACGCATGCAACAACCATAACGTATTTCAGAGAGAGTTGATAATGAAGTCCACCTCAACGTTTTGCCGTCAGCCGATTCCGCATCTTTTTCCCCTGGGAATTCTCCTGGGTTTTCTTCTCCCCCTCGCTTCGCTTCACGCACAGATGTTTCTTGCGCCGGCATCCGAAGGGATTAACCGGGCGGATCTCTACTCGTTCGAGGAGAACCGGAACGGAGATATGCTTGCCGGAACCGGCAACGGCATCTGGCGACTCCCGAACGGATCGGATCGATGGGAACCGACCGGGTTCGATCAGACCACCTATGTTATCGAGCGCCTCCCTTCCGGGACGTTGCTTGCCGGAACCGACCGCGGAATCTATCGCAGCACCGACGACGGCGCAAACTGGGTGCAGCGATACAACGTTCCGGGGACCGGAAATTTCGGTCTGATGGCCAATGGAACGATCATCGCCGTCGATCTGGCCGGTGGGAGCGGCAGAAGTTTCTATTACCGCTCGACCGATGACGGTCAGTCGTGGGAGAACGTCGAGATTCGTTTCGCAACCGCACGGAGGACCGGGGTGGTCGGACTGGGAGAATATCTTTTTTCCGGTTCGGAGAACGGCGTGAAAATTTCCTATAACAAGGGGTCGCTCTGGGAGACGACGAATCTGACCGAGCCGACGGCGGCCCTGATCGCTACGAGCAACGGCGTGCTGGTGGCCGCAGCCGGGAACATCAACGTCCAGTACCGGCTCTACGAGTCGACCGACACGGGACGGACCTGGATCCCGATCGATTCGGTGCCGAGCGGAGGGAGCGCGATCACAGGACTGGCGGTCGGGAAATCGGGTGAGTACTATGTCTCGGTGGAGGCGACGATGGGAAAGGGGGAGACGGAAAACTGGAACGGCATCTGGCGAAGAAGACCGGGAAAGAAATCGTGGGAACGGATTACGCCTCTCCCGGGCGTTATGAACTTCACGCTCCCCACTCCCTGGATCAGCTCCGGCTACCGGGCCATGAAGCTGGCGAACGACGGCGTGACATGGAAGAACGGAAGCAAGGGACTCCGGAACTTCCTGGCCGGACATATCGAAGAGGGACAGGACGGTTCTCTGTACGCACTGGTTCCCGAACGGGTCGAGTCACGACGGCCGAATGAACCGGTCCTCAAGCACTCCCTCTTCCGCCTGGCTCCGGACGCATCCTCGTGGGAAGAAACCGCCTCCGACCTTTCGGGCAAGGTCCTGATGATCGACAACTTCGGCAATCTGTACTGTTTGCAGGATACGCTGGTGGAAATTCCCCTTCCGCAGGGGGGAACGACCGAGGCACCGGAATATGTGACGATGGTTTCGGGTGATGGGGGAAAGACCTGGAGGAACGTTCGCCGGGGAGAACTCGTTGCGATGAAAGCCGATCCGTCGGGGACCGTTGCCCTGCTCCTCAAACGGCAGAATACCGATTCATGGGTCGACGTTCTCTACTCCCGGGATTCGGGAAAGACCTGGCAGGGTCTGACCGGCACCGGAACGCCATGGGAGTCGTCCGGAGCTCTCACCACTCTTCCCGCCATTCTCCCTCTGGCCGACGGGAACCTTCTGATTGCCCTCTCCGAAGATAACCCCGTGACACCGGAAGACGACCGGGGAATTTTTCTCGTCGGTCCGGATGGTCCCGCTGAGCGGATTGTCGACGATCTGATTGTCGAGGATTTCCACAGGCTGAGCAACGGCGAACCGGTCGCATCGGCCCGGCTGCTGGAAAGAGAACCGCAGGAGAGACTGCGGAATCCCGGTATCTATCGCTCGTCGGATAACGGCATGAACTGGGAAATCGACTACACCGGTGAAGGGGGAGGAGCGTTTACCGATCTGGGGGAAGGAAATGTGTTCTCCTCGGCTCTCTACAGCTCGGATGAAGGGGTGAACTGGACCCGGCTCCCCCAGAGTTACGGAAAACTGGTCCGGACAACCGGAGGAGACATCTACGGCTTTACCCCCGGTCTCTCCCTCCAGCATCTGGCCTCCGGCGGGGATGCGTGGGAGAACGTCTCGATCATCGGCTTCGAGGGGACGGTCATGAGTGCTGCAGTTGCCCACACACGGGAAGATCTGTTCATCGGCTCCGGCACGCACGGGATTTACCACACAACAACGGCATCAAGCTCGGTCAGAAGAGAAGAGGCGCATCAATCCGGCGCGGCACTTGACGTGCGGATTACGACCGACCGGACGACGGCACTCGTTTCGTTTGTCCTCGCAGAATCCGGCCCCGTCACGTTGGCGCTGCACGATATGCTGGGTCGTGAACTCCGGAAGATGACCGATGACCACGGCAAACCGGGAGAATATCACACTCGCCTTCAGCTCGACGGACTTTCCGGCGGTTCCTATCTGATCGCACTCCGGACAGAAGGGGGAATGACCTCGAGGATAATTTCTCTTCCATAACCTGTCGCCGTAAAAAAATCTTGATTTCTTCCCTTGCGACAGTTATAGTAGGAGAGGCCGGATCGAACGTCCGGCCTTTCTTTCTTGTATTCATCAATGGACTACTCAGGAATT
>CBFGQN010000031.1:0-14774 GCA_965650895.1 uncultured Ignavibacteria bacterium
GACCACTACAAGCCGCTGGCCGTCTGCCTGCGGACGCTCCTGGCCCGCGATCTGGCGAACGCTCCGTCGAACGAACTTTATCCCGAAGCTCTCGCCGAGCGGTCGCGCGAACTCTCCGAACTGGGAGTTAACGTGACGGTGTTGGAGAAAGAGGAGATCGAGGAGATCGGCATGGGAGGTCTGCTGGCGGTCAATCAGGGGAGCACGAATCCTCCCCGCTTCATCATCATGGAGTGGAACGGAGGGGCCGAGGGAGAGAAGCCGATCGTTCTGGTCGGCAAAGGGATCACCTTCGACAGCGGCGGCATCTCGCTGAAGCCGGGGGCCGGCATGAGCGACATGAAAATGGATATGGGGGGAGCCGCCGCGGTGGTCGGCGCGATGTACGGCATCGCAAAGCTGGGTCTGAACAGAAACGTCGTCGCCCTGGTCCCCTCCACCGAGAACATGCCCTCCGGCAGCGCCTACAAACCGGGTGACGTGATCACCTTCCTCAACGGCAAGACCGCCGAGATCGACAATACCGACGCCGAGGGACGCCTTGTCCTGGCCGACGGACTGACCTATGCCGACCGCTACAAACCGGCGGCGGTGATCGACCTGGCGACGCTGACCGGAGCCTGCATGATCGCCCTCGGACACTACTCCGCCGGACTGATGGGGAACAACGACGATCTGAAGAACCGTATCCGCAAGGCGGCCGACCACACCTACGAGCGCGTCACGGAGCTTCCTCTCTGGGAAGAATACGAGGAGCAGATCAAGAGCGACGTGGCCGACGTGAAGAACACCGGAGGTCGTCCGGCCGGAGCGATCACCGCCGGACTCTTCCTGCAGCACTTCATCGGCGACTATCCCTGGGCACACATCGACATCGCCGGAGTCGGCATCAACCCGAAGCCCTACGGCTACACACCCAGAGGAGGGACCGGATTCGGTGCGCGACTGATGGTGGAGCTGGTGCGAGGATGGGAGAACGAAGGATAGACATCTCTGTACAGTCAGTAACCGGGGGCGTCAGCCCCCGGAACCACCCACGAACGAACTCGCCCTGAAAAGTAGGTCAAGTCCGGAATACCGCTTCACAACGCCCGTCGTACATCTATCTGAAAGCTCAACGAATGAACCCGCCAGTCGCTGATTCTTGAGAAGAGGGGCGTCATGCCGTAGTCGAACGACAATCCCGCGATCAGTGCCCACTCGTTGTCGAACAGGCCGATCTCCCCCTGCACTCCGGCCTTTGCCGAGAAGCGGGTCGGATTGATATCCGAAAAGAAGTTCTCGAAACAGGAAGGAGCTGTCTCTTCCAGATCGCTCTCCACCTCTCCCTGCAGCACGTACTGAAAAGCCGGACCGGCAAAGGCTCCCAGACGCAGATCCCCGAGAAGCAGCACTTCGTACTTGTAGCAGACCTCAAAGCCCAGCAGATCACAGATGATTGAAGCGGTATACGGCTCCTCCCCCAGCATCCCTCTCCCTTCGCCGGGACGACGTTCGTATGCGACGCGGGGAACAATGCTCCAGTCGCCGACAGCAGTCGGTCTATATTCGGCACTCAATCCGAATCCGTAGCCCGGATGTCCCCCGGTCGCTCCCAGAGAACAGGAAGTATTTGAACGGAGGCTCCGGCCGCTGTGATAGTTTTGCAGCAGGGTGACGGAGGGACCGACCACCCACTTTCTCCGGGAGCCGCAACCACCGAAATCAGGGGGAATATCATGCTGCCCGTATCCCTCGATTCCTACAAGAAGAATGATGAGTCCGGATAAAGAGAAAAGCCGGATGAGGTCGGGCAATTTCCTTGTGCACATAAGCGAAGAGAAAGAATGGTGATCGTGAACGGTTCTCCGACACTTCTTCGACTGCGAGGCGGCCCCCTCACATCCACTTCCTGAAATCGACCTGCAGCATCAGCGAATTGACGCGCCAGTCAATGTCCCCCCGGTATGTCCGCGGGAACGGGAAACCATAATCATACCATAACCCCGTCACCAGCAGCCACCGGTTGTCAAACAGCGGAAATTCGCCCTGCACCCCCATCTTCGCCGAAAACCGAACGTTGGACTGAACCTCCTCGGAACAGAAGAGAGAGACATCCTCCACATCACTTTCTATTTCTTTTCGGAGGGCATACTGGAAAGAGGGCCCGGCAGCAACACCGATACGCAAATCTCTGGTCGCCAGATAGTCGTATTTATACAGGATTCCGAAAGTCAACAGATCGTAGACCACCGACACGTCATGCGACTGCGATTCCCCCACGAGTTTCCCCCTCGCCTTGCCGGGACGATGTTCGTAGAGCAGACCGGGGATCATGCCCCACCGACCGTTGACATTCGGCAGGAACTCGGCGCTCAATCCGAACCCGTAGCCCGGCGCTCCTCCGGTAAAGTCCAGCGAGCAGGAAGTATCCGGAGGGCGACTCCCTCCGCTGTGATGGTTGTAGAGAACCGAGATGGAGAGTCCGATGGACCAGTCGGTTCGGGGAAAAGCAAAATCGGCAACGTCGGGCCCGTCAGGTTGTCCGTGAACCTTGTTTGCGGCAAGAAGGAAGACAAGAGCGAGCAGCACGGATATGCGGAGAAAGTCGGCCAATGTTCCTGCACACATAGGCAATAGAGAAAAGATGGTGACCGTGAACGGGTACATCCAAAGACCTCTCTCCGCACCTGCCTGTTACGCCGTTCCCCTCCCTCCCTGAATCCGGTGAGTTTTCCCTCTCCCCCGATCCCGCCATTTTCCCATTACATCTTGACATTTCATCTGTCCCATCCCTATTTTTGCTCACGGTGGCGATTCCACCCGATGAAGCATTTCCCTTCGTAATCCGCTTCACAAACCGGTCTCTCCCGCAGCGTTCTTTCTGCAAACCTGCGGTTATCGACAACGTGTGGTACCGACCCGGAGCTCCCATATCCGGCTTCGCACAGTTCAACGACCCGTTATCGCTTGTCGACTCCGCCTGCGTTCCCATACCGCGACGGACAGTTCTCGGACGGTTTCCGTTTCGGCACGACAACCATCACAACTCATTTATCCATTGCACTTATGAAGGCTCTCAGGAAAGGCTCCCGCGGGAGTAACGTAAAGGACTGGCAGTATTTCCTTATCGGTCAGGGATTCCAGCCCGGCGTTGCCGACGGCATCTTCGGAGAGAAGACCGTGACGGCGACAAAGGAATTTCAGGCGAAGTACAACCTGACGGCCGACGGCATCGTCGGCAACCGGACATTCGCCCGGGCAATGCTTCTCGGTTTCCAGCTTGTGGATCCCGACGGCGATCCGAACAACAGACAGTCTCCTCTCTGGCCGCCGAAACCCGACTTCAGACCTCTTACCTCGACGGCGGAACGACAACGACTGTTCGGCAGATACAGCTATACCCACCGTCCGATTCCGGGGAACCGGGAGAACATCGTCATTCACGGGAACTGGGAGCGGGAGAACATCGTGAAGGTGAACATCCCGCAACTGGCCGGCGTGAAATATGCGCCGCGAAGCCGGGATATCTTCTTCCACAGACACGCCGCCGGACAGGTGGCCTCCCTCTTCAAAGCCTGGGAAGATGCCGGACTGATCGACCGCACTCTGACCTGGGCCGGATCCTACGTCCCCCGTCTGGTCCGCGGCGGGAAGAGTCTGAGCAACCACGCCTTCGGCACCGCATTCGACATCAACGTCCCCTGGAACGGTCTCGGCGTCCGTCCCGCCCTTGTCGGCGAGAAGGGTTCGGTCCGCGAACTGGTTCCGATCGCCCACGAGCACGGTTTCTACTGGGGAGGACATTTCACGAGACAGGACGGAATGCATTTCGAGGTGGCGGAGATTCGGGAATAACGGGGAGGGGAATTGCGATTGGCGATTGGCGATTGGCGATTGGCGATTGGCGATTGGCGAATGATAATCGGCGTATCGTAGGGGCGCAAAACCTTGCGCCCATCGGACCCATGTAGCACGCCCATCAAACCCATGTAGCGCGCCCATCGGACCCAGGCAGCAACCATATCCCGAATAAAGGAAATCGGACGGTGGAATTTCGAATGACGATTTGCGATTGGCGAATGTCAATTGGCGTGCCGAATGGGCGAAACACCGTGCGCCCATTCGGATACCACGTAGTAAACATGTAGTAGCTCCCCCCCGCATCGATCCGATAGATTCGCATCGGGAAACAACACAACGCCACACCGACATCAGAAAGAACAATGTCCGAAACGATCAGACAAACCGCCGACATTGAAGAGCAGCAACAACAGGGCGTAATGAATCCGGAATCCATCCGGTCGTCCGATCAACCTGTCGATCAAAGCCTTCGCGAAGCGGCGGTCCTCTTCAAGTCGATGGGACTCGAAGAGGAGGCCGAGGCTCCTCCCGGTCCGAAACGCTATGCCGTCTTTATCGCCCACGGGATGGGGCAGCAGGTACCGTTTGAAACCATCGACGTCGCCGTGCGGGGGTTGCAGCGGGTAGCCGACAAGGTTCCCGGCGTCGCCTCGGTCGACCGGAACGTCCGGACGCGAACGGTCAGGATCGGGACGCAGACGCAGGAGCGGGCCGAGTTCGATCTGATGGTGAAGCCGGACGGGAACTCCGATCCGGAGAAAGTGGAGGTTCACGTCTACGAAGCCTACTGGGCGCCCTTTACCGAAGGAGAGGTGAAGTTGAAGGACGTCATGTCGTTCCTGTGGCAGGGTTTCATGGGAGGAATCCGCAACTCCTTCAAACCGCTGAAGCGATGGATGTTCGAGCAGGAAGCACCGATGAAGAAGAACAAACTGACTTCGGTCTACTTCTTTCTCACCGGATTGATTCTCCTCTCCCTGATCCTGCTCAACGCCCTAACCGGCGTGATCGTCGCCGCCCGCATCCTCGGAGACAAACCGGACGCCTGGCCGGGGGATGATCTGCTGACGGTCCTGACGTTTATCGCGGCACTCCTCTCCGGCGTGCTGCTGCTCTACGGACTCCTTCTCGTGCTCGTCCGGAAGTTCAGCGACTCCCCCCGGAAGGATGGTCCCGGAGGTCTGCGTAAAACCTTCTCCGCCCTCCTCTGGATCGGCTTCTGGGTCTGTTGCACCGTCGTCATCGTCTCATCGTTCGCCTTCGTCTACTTCACCGTTCACGGATACGTCGGCACCGATTACATCGCAAGGGTCATGGGATCTCCCCCCTTCACCTGGTGGCCGTTTCTCGGAAGCAAGGTGACGTGGATCATCGTCTGGGGATTCCTCTACCTGGTCACCTATCTCGTCCGGAATCTTCTGGTCCAGTATCCCGGCGATGTAGCGGCCTACGTCTCCTCCTACAAGCTCGACCGGTTCTCGGAGATACGGAAGAAGATCAAGGGGGCGGCGTTCGACGTGCTCGACACGGTCTACACCGCCACCGACGGCACAACTCCGTACTACGACCGGGTCGGACTGATGGGGCACTCCCTCGGCTCGGTGGTTGTCTACGACGCGCTGAACGCCGTGATCAACAAGGACCGGCTGAACGACAATCGGGATCGGGTGATGGAACGGACAAAAGTTCTGGTCACCTTCGGCTCTCCTCTGGACAAAACCGCCTACATCTTCAGCGTCTTCGCCACCGGCACCACCAGCATCCGCGAGAAGCTGGCCACCACCAAGCAGCCGTTGATTCAGGATTACGGATACCGGGACTTCCGTTGGGTCAACATCTACTCGAAGCGGGACATCGTGGCCGGTTCGCTGGACTACTACGACTGCGAGACGGCAAAGGGCTATTCCGACAGACGGAAGGTGCAGAACATGGAAGACCCGAACGCCATCACTCCTCTGGTAGCTCACGTGGAATACTGGGAGAACGAGATGGTCTTCGAGGAATTTCTGAAGGGGCTGGTGTAGCAGATTCGATACGGCTGGGGAAGCCCGGATTCAATCAGATCAATCATTCAAGCGAACAGAATATCATGGCAAAAACTCCACGACGATCATCGAAGAAAATCCCCAAGACCACACGG
This sequence comes from uncultured Ignavibacteria bacterium, assembly GCA_965650895.1. GTDB lineage: Bacteria > Bacteroidota > Ignavibacteria > OLB7 > OLB7 > JAGWAZ01. The sequence goes on from CBFGQN010000031.1 coordinate 5,984, forward strand.
CCGGAAGCGAAGAAGCGGCGTCCCTCCCCTCCGGCGAGGTCAACGGCCGAGAAGGTGGAGCGCAGGCTGGACGCCTATCCGGACCGGATCGATATTCGCGACTGGTTCTATCAGCCGCAGCTTCTCTCCCTTCCCGATCAGTTGATCAACTGTCACGCCGTCCCGAAAATTCTGGATCAGGGCCGGGAGGGGGCCTGCACCGGCTTTGCCCTGGCAGCGGTCGTCAACTTCCTCCTCCACCAGCGAGGACTGGAAGACCGGTTCGTCAGTCCCCGGATGCTCTACGAGATGGCCCGACGCTACGACGAGTGGCCGGGGGAGAACTACGAAGGTTCGTCGGCCCGGGGAGGGATGAAGGGATGGGTGCGCCACGGCGTCTGTCCGGAAGATCTCTGGAAGCCGAACCAGAAAGGACTGAAGTACTTCAATCCCGACATCGAGAAGATCAGCACGCAGGTTCCGGGGGGAGCCTTCTACCGGGTGATGCACCGTCAGATCCGGGACATGCACGCCGCGCTGAACGAAGTCGGCATCCTCTACTGCACGCTGATGGTCCACTCCGGCTGGGACGATCCCGGAGCGGGGGACGCTCTCCCCTATTCCTACTCCGACCGGCACGGCAACATCCACAAGTGGGAACTGCCGGTGATCAAACGCCGCGGACGGGCCGACGGCGGACATGCGGTGGCCATCATCGGCTATACGCACGAAGGGTTTGTGATCCAGAACTCGTGGGGAGAGGAATGGGGGAACAAAGGCTTTGCCCTCCTCCCCTACGACGACTACATGATGCACGCGGTCGACGTCTGGGTGGCCCAACTCGGCGTACCGGTCAACACCGATATCTGGGTCGACGAGAAGTGGACCGATTCGACCGCAGGGCGGGGACGTGTGGAGGAGGCGATCAGACTGAACCAGATTCGCCCTCACGTCATCGATGTCGGGAACAACGGGCAGCTTTCACTGAGCGGGGATTACTGGACGACCGAGAGCGATCTGGACGATCTCTTCACAAAAGTGATTCCGGAGAAGACCGCCGACTGGAGCAAACGCCGACTCCTCCTCTACCTGCACGGCGGACTCAACAACGAGAAGGCGGTCGCCAAAAGAATTCTCGCCTTCCGGGATGTGATGCTGGCCAACGAAATCTATCCGGTCCACATCATGTGGGAGACCGGCGTCTTCGAATCGCTGAAGAGCATCATCGCCGACTACTTCACCGAAGACGACCGGGCCGAAGGGGTGGGAGAGTGGTTGAAGAAGCTGCGTGAAGGATTGATCGAGGCGAAGGACCGGACGTTCGAGCTGACCGTCTCGGCTCCGGGACGGGCACTCTGGAACGAGATGAAGGAGAATGCACGGCTGGCCTCCTCTCACGGCTCCGGTGCCGTCCGGGCAATCCACCGGCGGGCGCAACGGGCGATGAAGAATCTGGATGCGAAGGAACGGGAGAAGTGGGAGCTGCACATCGTGGCCCACAGCGCCGGCAGCATCTTCGCCGGTCATGCCCTGCCGACCCTCGCCGACATCGGCATCCCGATCAGGTCGATCCAGTTGATGGCCCCGGCCATCACCACCGACGACTTCGGCAAACTCTACCTGCCGGTCCTCAGGGGACGAAAGGTTCCCTCCCCCACCCTCTACATTCTCAGCGATGCGGGTGAGCGGGACGATACGGTCGGTCCTTACGGCAAATCCCTCCTCTATCTGGTCAGCAACGCCTTCGAGGATCGGCGGGGCATGCCGCTGCTCGGCATGGAGCGGTACATCCGCCGGATTCAGGCGGCCGGGAACGATCACGAGGTGGTGCCGGAGATCGAAAAGGAGTTCCGCAAAACGCTCAACGGCAATCCGAACCTGGTGATCGCCGGAGCCGGCACGGACATCCCGAACCTCTCCCGCAGCGATTCCCACGGCGGCTTCGACAACGATGCGGCCACGATGAACTCGGTCCTCTGGCGAATACTCGGCGAAGAGCCGAAGAGACCGTTCGAGGTGCGGGATCTGCAGTATTAAGGCTTGAACGAAAGCGAGCGCATGCACAGAAAACACTGACATCATTCATCTATCACAACAGCACATTACTATGGGTATCTCCGAAATCTACACCGACGAAGTTCACTCCCACCTTCATCCCTGGTATGCCAACTGGGAACCGGGTGAGCCGATCAACATCGGCGATTACGGCCGGATGGACGGCGACATTTTCATTCGCGAAGGGCACATCTCCACTTTCCTTCCGGACTTCCTGCTGGAGACGGTGCGCGACCGGACAGCCGACCACAAGAAGTTCAGTTCCGAAGGGGTACAGGAAGTCGCAATCGGTGCCGATGGAAGGGGGAACGTCGGCGGTGCGGCTGATGTCTCGGCCGGTCTGCGTCTGGAATTCTCCCGGAAGAAAGGAGTCTTCTTCAACGCCGCCGAATGCACAACGGTTTCGCTGAAGGACAAGACCGGATTGGGGAAAGAGATCATGAAGCTCTACAGGAACGACACCTGGAAGAAGAAGTGGGTGATCGTCACCGACCTGGTCAAGGCAAAGGCGACCACGGTTGCCGTCTCGGCCTCGAAGAACTCGTCGATCACGATCCAGGCGAAGGGAGATGCGGCGGAATTCGACCTCGCCGACGCCTCGATCGATCTGAAGTTCACCAACAGCGGAAGCGTCGGCTATACCGTAGAGGCGGAAAAAGGATTGATCCCCTTGATCAAGCTCTCCGGCATCAGCACCACCCCCTGGAATCCGTTCGACGACGACGAGTTCAGACCGATGAGAGCCGTACAACCCGGCATCGGAACCCTAACGGTCACGAGCAGAAAGAAAAAGGGGCCGGAACTGGTCTTCACCGAACGGTGGTAACGGGAACCGACCGGGACAAGACGTTGGCGCGGATCGGCAGGAGATCGGTCGGGACAGGAGGGGATACGCTTCTCTCCGTCCCGACCGGCAGACTGGAAATGGAAGCAGACTTTATCAACAATCAGGAGAACGATCATGCCTGAAGAAGAAAAACGGAAATCCGACTTCGCCGAAAAGCTCAGCAACTGGGCCACCGCCTTCCGGGACGGCATCATCGTCCTCCTGCTCCTTCTGCTCCTCCTGTTTCCGAGTTGCGTCAACAGTCAACTGGAGAAGGCCGGCTTCACCGAGGCGGACATCGCCGGGTTCCACTGGGAGAAGGAATTACAGGAGATGAGCGAGCAGACCGAGGAGGCGCAGGAGCAGGTGCAGCTTGTCGAGGAATCGATCGATTCGATCCGCCGCTCGCTGATCACGATTGCCGACGACGTCCGCAGTCCGGAGATCCGCGCGCAGGTGGACCAGCTTGCCGTTCGTCTGGACAGTTCGCTTGTGAACGTTCGCTCGGTCGATCGTGATCTGAAAGCGTCGATGCGGGTGCAGGAGGAGATTCTGGAGAGGGTGCCGGAGCGGGGGAGTATCAAGAGGAGGATAGAGTAAACAGGCCTAAAGCTTTTTGATGTCACTATAGCGAACGAGGCATCCTTAACATTTCCCAAAAAGAGGTCATCATGCGCACGTATCTGCAAAGTTCTTTGCTCTTTTTATTGGCATCCCTCATATTCGGCACCCCATATGTATATGCAGATGAATTTTCAGAATGGGGAACAAGCTATATATCTCCATGGACAATAGATAGTGTTTCAGAAAAATTTGATTCGATATTTCGCAATGAAGATGACAAGCATGACTACAATTTACTATCGAGCTTTATTCGTGAGTTGGAGAACGAAAAGGAAGTGATCTCAGGAGCCCAGAACACAATAAATCAAGAATACGAGTACTTCCTCAAGCATGAAAGCTCTGAGCCTTTAAGAAGATTGTTGTCAACTCCAGGATCAAGCTTTACTGTAGATTGGAACATTTCACAATACGTTCAAAGAGAAATTGGCGTACAGGTATCCAGAGATTTTCTAGAAGAAGTGCTAGATAGCCTGTATAAATGGGAAGAGAATGAGCTGGCGAAGGCCACCGTCAAAAAAAAACAGTTGCAAGCCAGTCTGGCCAACATCACAAAGGATCTACGCAAGGCTCAAGACAAACTGTCCAAGAACATGTCCATTGATATAGCTGAACAGAATTTCAAATCCAGCATGAGCCTTTTATTTGCAGTCATAGTGGGATTATTGATCCTTTTGTTCTTTGCATCAGTAATCTTTTCAAGAAACTCCAAGCTCGTCAATTTACTGCTGACAGGAAGTGGCCTTCAGTTTGTCACGCTTTTTGTCCTTATTATTGCAATCATTTTATTTGGCATACTCGGAATTCTAGAAGGGAAAGAACTGTCAGCGATAATATCAGGAATCGCCGGCTACATCCTGGGAAAGAGCGTCACTGAATTATCGACCAATCGACCAATCGTTGATGCGAATAGCGACAGTCAACAGCGATAGCACTACACTACAATCAAGAATCAATTCCTGGAGTACAAACATGCCGGACATCCGCTACTGCACCATCAATCCGAACGGCGGCGGGCTGAGCGTGACGATGACCGCCGATAACGGGCTGCGGGCCGGGGGGCGGTTCGGGCTGTATGATACGAGCCGGCATCTTCAGGAGGACTGGTCGGTTGCGACCGGGGACGGCGGGGAGGGGGAGTATCAGATCAAGGCCGGAGCCGGAACGCTTGAGGGCTTCGAGATGGTCTGGAGGACGAGGGTCTGCGCCTTTGTTCCGGGAGTCGATTCCGGAAGGGTGAACCTGACGGTGACGCAGGATGGGGCCTCCTGTCCGATGACATCTCCTACCGAATGGGACCTGACGGACGTGCCGGAATGTTCAGCCGGACAGGCCCAGCAAAAGACGTTTTCCCTCATCTTCAAAACCGCTTCGGTGGAGGAACCGGTATGAGACGACTTCTTCTGTTTTCTTTTCTCCTGCCGTTGCTGCTTCTGGGTTCCGCCACCATGCTTCGCGGACAGGACACCTCCGCCTATCGCTACATCCTCAACTACGATGTCCCCCCCTCTCCCGGACTGACCGCCATCGGCGCCTCGCCGACAAGCGTGCAGTGGGGGAGCGCGGCGAAGCCGGTGGTGGTCCACATCCTTTCGGATCTGCTGCAGGGGAACACCGCGTTCGGTCCCGGCATCGCCATCGACTTCGCCCCCTACACTCTCTTCGGCGGACGGTTTGCGAACATCAACTCCTACCGTGAGTCGACGCTGATGCGGATGCTGGCGAACACGCAGATATCGTTCGCCACAACGGCGGACGGACTCGACACCTCGGCCCTGAACATCGGGATCGGAGGGCGACTGGTATTGTGGGATGACCACGACCTGCTTGGCGACGAACAGTTGGGAAAGGACATCGACAATGTGCTGAGCGGCGGTGATGTCCCGGCACCGACCGGAGGAACCGACAGCGACGTGACGACGGTCGACCTCGACTCGCTGAAGATCGCCTACACGCAGGCAAAGGCCCGGGTGGCAAACAAGAAGGGAAGTTCCATGGCCATCGGCTACGGCTTCGGTGCGGTGCTGAAGGGGAGCTCGCTCAACACCGACAGTATCTTCGACGAACGCCACACCGTCTGGGTCGGCGGGACCTACTGGTTCGGCGGCGGACTGAACGGCAATCTGATGTATCAGGGAAGGTTCTCCGATACGGGAAAGCCGACAAACGAAATCGGCGTTTCGCTCCGGACGACGATCCCCTCATCGGTCAGCTTTGCGGGTGAACTTGTCTACTCCTTCGAAGGAGAACAGAAATTGCGCGGCGGCATGAGCGCGGAGTTCCCGGCGGTGCAGAACATCAACGTCACCGCATCGCTCCAGCTTGAGCCGGGGGCGAACGGGTCTTCTCTTCGCGTGAAGCCGCAGGTTGGACTGTTATGGAATATGAGTGAGAGTTGAGAGTCGGGGAGTTAAGGGGTTGAATGGTTCAATGGTTGAGCCAGTAGGGGTGGACGGGAGTCGAGGGTCGTGCGTGGAAGAGTTGCATGGTTCAATTGTTTAATGGTTGAGTGGTGGCCGTCGGGCTTTAGCCGACGACGGGAAGCCCGGGAGTCAAGAGTGTGGAGTCGGAAACCGTTGAGTTGACCGGTAATTTATGAGCGCGTTCCATGGACAGATCGTTCAATAACCGAGGCATCAGGTAGCTGTCGGCGGAAAACCAAAGTCTACCCGATACCTCAACTATTCAACCGCTTAACCAACAACCACATAACGTACACTCAGGGCAAGTTCACCAATCGACTCCCCCCCGACTCTTGACTCCCGACCCTTGACTCCCGACTTCTCGAACTCACCGCACAACAACCACCCGCTCCACCGCCGTCCCCCGCTTCGAACGAAGAACGATCTGATAGATGCCGGGAGAGAACGCTGAGAAATCGACCGGGACCGAGACGAATGTTTTCGCGCCGCTTCCGATGATCACCCGATCCTCGCGGAACACGGTCCTGCCGGCGGCGTCCACCAGCAGCAGTTCCACCGGCAGACGTCCGCTTCCATCAATCTCCCAGAAGATCTCCCCCTCTCCTCCAACCGGATTCGGACGTGCTCCAAGGAGCGACACCCGGAAGTCTCCCGAGCGGATCTCCGTCACCGAACCGATATCGGCCGTGCCGGTTCCGGTAATCGGAATGATCAGCGGACTGGAAGGGAGATTGTGTTCGACACGGAAGGCGGCGTTGTAGGCCCGCTCTTCGGTCGGCTTGAACGTGAGCGTCGCCCTGAAGGTCTGCAGCAACCCGACCCAGAGGAGCGGCGAGAACGTCCGGACGCTGAAGGCGGCGGAGTCCGGGCCGATGATCTCGACATCGGCGATCCTGAGCGTGTCGTTTCCGGTGTTCCGGAAGATGGAGAACTCTTTCTGTCCGGATTGATTGACCGGCTGACCGCCGAACTCCAGAACGTCGGGGACCGAGGAGATCACCGCCGACTTCCCCAATCCCGAAAGGTTGACCGCCGTAGGGGAACCGGCCGCGTTGTGAATCACATTCAGGATTGCACTCGCCAGCGACTGATCCTCCGGCGTGAAGCCGATCACCAGCGTTCCGGACTGTCCCGGCTGCAACGTAAAGCTTCCCCCTCCCGACTCGATTGTGAACTTGTCGGCGCCGCTTCCGGCGATCAGCAGGTTGCTGATCGTCAGATCGGCCGTCCCCACATTCCGGAGCACCAGTTCCTCGGTCGCCTTCTCCCCGATCCTGCGCGAACCGAAGTTGAGCCGGTCGGGCGTCAGACTGAGCAGAGGCGTCGGCACTCCGGCCGGGACCGTGGAGTAGAGGGCACGCATCCGGATATTCCATCCGGCCGCCCCTCCGGTCAGTCCGTCCGGCAAATTCCGCCATTGCCGCGCCTCGTTCACATAGTAGGATGTCTGGTTCTGCGTTCCGACGGCATTATCGAAGAAGAAGACGACCTGTCCGTTGTTGATCACCTCAACACCGACATGGAACTCGACCCCCTGAACGAAGTTGATCGGCTGACCGATCCCCCGCAGCCAGAAATCGTTCTCGTGTCCGGCAACGATCTCGGAGAAGGGAATCGTCACCGAACCGAGCGTATCCCCCGGAATCCCGGCAAGGCTCCCCTGTGTGTTCCGATAGACGGTCACCTTCAACGCTCCGTCGGCCGGCATCAGCGACTCCTCACCGGCAAAAATGCGAACGCCGACCAGGGATCCGTTCGTCGGAGCGGTATAGCGCGTGGCGAAGCGACCGAAGGTGATGCTCGATACCTGCAACGGCAGCTCGATCACCTGTCCGATCGTTCCGTTGAATGCGGTCATCTCCGTAATCGTCGGGGAATCGTTTGCGGAAAAATCGATCCCGGACGTTGTGTTCCCCGCCGTCACAATCACTGCCGTCTTCTCGTGCGAGTTGTCCACAAGCATACTGCCGTTCTCCCCCGGTCCGTTGTACCATTCCCTCCAGATGTCGGTATTGATCGGCGTCAGGTAGCTGGCGACACGGGAGCCGGACTGAAAGAGCGGGTTGATCGGTTCGATCCGGACGTAGTAGTTCCCCGGCGGCAATCCCTGCAGCGTATAGGCCCCGGTCCGGGGGGGCTTGTTGACAAAGAGCGGATCGTCTCCGCCATAATAATCGCTGACGGTCGAATAGACATCGCCGGTGGCGACGTTGACCGCCAGAACGTTCACCCCGCTGAGAGGATTCCCGTCGGCATCCTGAACTATACCGGAGATCGATCCGACCGAGGCCGGATAGCCGGGAGCCGGATAGAGAAGGGACATCGACGCGGCGTCATCCGGATCGATGCCGATGTTGTTGACGTCGGTCAGCGTCGTCGGGTACATCAGCGAGAAGTCGGCACCGAGACTGATCTGCGAATGTCCGATGCCGAGCATGTGGCCGATCTCGTGCGTGATCACCTCACGGTAGATCGGCTCCACATTCGCCTGAGCCGTCAGCTTCCCGTTGATCACCACCAGTCCCTCCTCATAGCTTATCCCGTCTCCGCTGAACGAACTTGCAAATCCGTAGACCTGATTGCTTGCCCCGGCGCCGATGCGGGCGTCGGTGATCGCGCCGTTGTTGTCGAAGATGACCGGGAAGATTCCGTCGGTGAACTGGGCCAGACCGGAGATCAGCGGATCGGTTGCGCTGGTCACGTCATGATCGAGCTGTCCGGCATTGGTAAAGGAGAGAATCGCGGTCGTCAGGTTCTCCCACTCACCGAAAGAGAAGTCGGCAATCGCCGTCGCCTGCTGATTGTTGAACGTGCCGAGACTCCCGCGATCTGTCTGGTAGGACATCGGGAACCTGTTCGCCGTATAGATCGTCGCCTGCGTCCCCCG
>CBFGQN010000032.1:0-14667 GCA_965650895.1 uncultured Ignavibacteria bacterium
GCGGTGGCGTGTGTGTAGCTACGAAGGAAAAGATAGACAGGGAACGGTCCCTTCCGGCAGAGTTCCGACTACGTAAAAACCACATAGGTACGGATATGAAAAGGGGGAACTATTAAGGAGGGAATGTGAAGCTGAAGGTACGTTGACTGAGCGGAGTCCGGTCCTTTATGGCTGTGCCCGTTAACCGAGCCCAGAGGAAGGCAGGGGCCGGCAAAAAAAAAGGTACTAACATACTTGACACACCGGGCGTATTCAAAATTTCCACTCTAAAATTTTTCGAGCAAAACGCAGTATTATACGAAATTTTCTTGTAGCGATGCAAGCATTTTCGTATATTTGTTCATGGAAACGAACCGCACACCACGTACCCTTCAAGAGGCCATCCTCTACTTCTCCGATAAAGACCGGGCACTCGATTACATGGTCTCTCTCCGTTGGTCGAATGGGGTCACGTGCCCTCATTGCCAGTGCAAGGAACATTCGTTCTTGAAGAGCCGTCGTATATGGAAGTGCAAGGGCTGCAAAAAGCAATTCTCTGTCAAGGTTGGCACGTTAATGGAAGACAGTGCATTGGGGCTTGACAAGTGGTTGTGTGCAATCTGGCTTGTAGCGAACGCAAAGAATGGTATTTCTTCTTATGAAGTTCACCGATCACTCGGAGTCACCCAGAAAACCGCATGGTTTCTCTTGCAGCGTATCCGTTTGGCAATGCGAACCGGCACGTTTGAGAAGATGAAGGGAGACGTTGAAATCGACGAAACGTATATCGGTGGCAAGGCTCGTAACATGCACGCTTCCAAACGCAAAGAGAAGATTCAGGGACGGGGAGTTGTCGGGAAGACCATCGTCATGGGTTTACTCGAACGCGACACGCAAGGCAAAGGAAGTCAAGTACGGGCAACGGTTGTACAAGACACGAAGAAAGAGACGCTGCAAACACAGGTGCGGGAACATGTGGAGTCGGGATCGAATATCCACACCGATACGAACGCTTCATACAAGGGATTGAGTGAGCAGTACTATCATGAAGCGGTTTGTCACGAGGCAAACGAATACGTTCGGGGAACCGTCACAACGAACGGGCTTGAAAACTTTTGGGCATTGTTCAAACGCTGTATCAAAGGCACATATATTGCCGTTGAACCGTTCCACTTGTTCCGGTATCTTGACGAAGAGACATTCCGGTTCAACGAGCGCAAGGGCAAGGATCGTGACCGATTTGAGACGGTAGCATCGAGGCTTGCGGGGAAGCGGTTGACGTATGCGGGATTGACAGGGAAAGGGTGAGTATAATTGGAAGTGAATGTTTGATGTATTAGGTTTGCGCAATGACGAAGAAAAAAGACAAAGAACACTTATCGGAGCACTCAGAAGAATACGAGCGATTCGAGAAGCTGGCAAAGGCTTTGGTGAGTGTGCCGATAGAAGAGGTGAGGAAAGAAGAGGAAGAGGAAAACGCTGAATACAAGGGAGATTGAGCGTTTTTCAGCTATTAAATTTTAATAGTGCCTCTTTCACTTAATAACGTTATTAGCTCATTGAAAACAAAGCCGCCCCTCTCTTAATGATTGGGACGGCTTCCGTGCCTCTTAACCTCGCTCAACAATAATGCGAGGAAGGGGTTTTCGAAGGATCGCAACGTGTGATGTTGCGTCTGTGGCATCTTCAACAGATTCAAGATGTTCGTATCCCTGTGCGATTAGAGCGTACAGTTCAACGACTCTCTTGTCTGCCGGGTTTCCATTTTTTGGCACACGATGTGCCACAAGTTGGTTGGAATCTACAGTCCAACTATCTGCGATTGCTGTGTAAAGCATCGGATTTTCCTCAACACGTAAAGGTGACTGGTTCAGTTAACATATCCCGGCGGTTTGGTCTGCAAACTTCCCCGCCGGGTCAGTCTCGCTTAGTCGCGGTGTCCAGATTCTTCTTAAAGAATCTCTTGGATGCTCAGGTTAACAACACGTGCTCACCGGATCATGGCCTCTGTATCGGCACCATCTCGATACAGAGGCTTTCTTCTAATAACATGACAGCCCCCCTCTTTCTGGGTTGCGATTGGGTCATATCGTTACCGTTCCATCATCCAGTGTGACGGCGGGTATCGTTCTCTTTTCTTTCAATGAGTCGAGATAAGCGTATCTCTCGTCCTCCTTCCCAATGCTCTCCCCGCTCTTGAAGCGAACCTGCCCCTTAGGGGTAGATGCGTGGATGTTGCACGTAGCATGGTACGCACCATCCTCATACTGCCTGAAAAACCGGTCAAATCGTTGCAAATCACTCATGATTTCTCCATAGTGTTTAGTTGTAGTTGCGAGCGATGCTTCGCTCGGATTTTTCTTGCATATACCAGAAAGATTTCCTACATTTACGTATAAGAAAAGGGCACATTACAACGCCAAAAGCGTTGAAATACTACCAGAAGCCCAATTTAGAGGCCGGACACTCGCCAAAGTTAGTCCGGCTTCTTTTGTTTTTTACCTTAGATTCCAATCAATATCTCGCTCTTCCACCTGACCTTCACTTTGCATCGTTGGGATGCGGGAAGGAGATTCAAAGCGAATGTTTCCAGTAACGGGACTCCGTCCGAGCCACTCTCTCAGTCCATAGTGATAGAAATTCTGCGAACCGCCGTACTTTATCACATGCAACTTACCTTTGCTGATAAGGTTACTCAAGTATCCCGAAATTGTAGTAGAGGCTCCTTCGTATCCTCGCTTCCGCAACTCCTCTTCTATCTCGGTCTTGTGAAGGAATCTGCCCAATTCCTCAATGATGCTAATAATCTGATTAGTTCGCGTGGGGCGTTTATGAGCCTTCGATGGTCGTCCGACACGTACTCCACCGCCTCCACCAACAGTGGGAGCCGATATCTTAGTGGCCAGCTCTATCTTCTTAGGAGCCGGCACAACCTTTCGCCCCCTGCGTTCGGCTATTCGAATAACTACATCAAGTTCTTGTAGCTCTTGCCGCAAGGCCTGTAACTTCTGCTCGGCATTGTCTATTTGCTCTTGCAGTGTCTGGCGATCCAATTGTATCTGGTCTATATCGAGTAGAATTTTCATAGGTTCAACAAAGATACAGAGGATAAATAAAAAACCAACACGGGCGTGTTGGTTTTTTACATTCTTTCACTTTTGATAAAACCCCTCACGCCCCCTCTCTCACTCTCTCCAAATCTCTGATAATATCTTCGATAATCCACGTTAGGCAACGAGCCTCTTTTCCGCTCACATGCTTCATACCAAAGCACGCATATTCAAGAACTTGTAGTCTTCCCCGTGCCCGCTCGATTACGTCTGCCAGTGGTTCCGGTTTGTGGTGGTCTGTTCGGTTGGTGTGTTGGTGAGGATTGCCCATAGTTGTTTCAGCAAATGAGGCGGGTCTGGTTGTTGCTAAGGTCAACTACGACCTCCCTCGACCTTACGGACACGAGGCAACCAGACCCACGTGGTATGGATCAATAGAAGACCGCTTATCGGAGCGGTCGTCCGGTAGTTGTTTTAGCGTCAGAAAGATAAAGAGAAGAGAGGGATATTCTGGTAATACCAGACAACACGGGGAGGGGTTGGGCGTATCTTTGGAAGTTGGAAGGAGGTTAAAAAACCGGCGGGCACGACTCACCCCAAGCCGTGCCCTGACGATGTTACTCCCGTGAACCGTTTCGCCATAGGTAAACGGTGAAGACCGCTACCCAAAAACCAACTGCGCTCACGAATGCGTGGAATAAGATGGAAAGGAACTCCATAGGTGGGTTGTGTTTGGTGAGAAATGCCCCGGATGCATCACCGGGGGAGGAAATAGGACTTGGGTCACCCCTACCCATAGTTCTCTCACCATTCACGCCCCGTTCACCGCTATGTCAAATATACCAACTCAATCCCCGGAACTTGTTGGGTGTGTCAAGTATGTTAGTACCAAAAAAAATCCCCGCCGCAGGAAGCGGCGGGGAGAGGGTGAAGTCGCGCGGGATCCGTTTCGGTCCCTTCGGGGGAATACCCTTCCGAATTCCCCCGGAGTTTTCACCGAAGACGCTCAGTCGGTCACCAGGACCTTCTGTGTGGCCGGAGTCCCTTCTTTCGAGTGAAGCGTGACGGTATAGGTTCCGGCAGTCCAGTCGGCGGTCGGAATCCGAACCTCGACGGCGTCCGCCGGATAGATTGCCGTCTGCGTGTGGATGACTTTTCCGAGGAGGTCGGTGACGGTGAGCGTCGCCGGCCCTTCTTCGCTCAGATCGAACGAGAGTGAAAGGTCTTCGCCATTGCGAACCGGGTTCGGACGGGACTGCAACTCGTGCGAGCCGGGTTCTTCTCCGGTCCCCGGTGCCGGGATCGGTTTGAAGGTCGAGTAGCAGTGGACCTCCTCGTTGACGCGAGGCGTTTTCGAGTAGCTCGGCGTTACGTCTTCCAGTTCAAGATTGAGCCGTGAGCCATGGTTGCGGACATACGGACTCCAGGAATCGACATCGATGTTGACGTGCTCCTGATGGCATCCGGTGACGCCGAACAGATCGGTCTTGACCAGGTGGGCCGCCATGCCGGGCCGCAGCGAGATGTCGACGCCGGCCATGATGTATCCGTTGCTTGTCGCCCGGACGCTGTGACCGTTGCCGTATCCCGGTATGCCGCCGACCGCGTTGGAGTAGTACTTGTGTCCCCAGTTGACGGTCAGGCCCGTCAGGTCGGTGTGGAACATGATGGCGTCGCTGAGCATCGGCGTCGGTTCGTTGCTCATGACGGGGATGGCATTGGAAGATCCTCCGGCAGCGAGGACGAAGCCGGGGATACCGTTGACCGGCGTCGATTCGCGGAAGGAATAGGCCGAGTACATCGTTGCGTTGCTCGGGATGTTGTAGCTCCGCATGAAATTGACCGTGGCGAGGTTGCGACTGACCGACAGGAGCATCGGACCGGCGGGCGATCCGCCGTTGACCGTCGGCTGATATTCTCCGGAGACGATGACATCACCGTTTGCCCGTTGCTGAACGGAGAAGCCCCGCTCGATCGAGAAATTCCCCACGCTTCCGGTGGAGACGCCGTAGCGTTTCAGGTAGGAAGGATAGGGATTGCCGTACCAGTCGGTGGCGATCAGGTAGAGGTCCTCCTCGGTCCGGTTGTTCGGATCGGTCTCGTCGGTCGTCCAGCCGCAGACCACCCAGCCCTCGGGTGCGCCGATTCCCCAGCGGTCGTAGGTGCTCAGGGAATATCCCCCCGTCTCCGGCACACCAATCGTCGCGTTCGGCCATCCGTAGGCGTGATCCCAGTTGATCGCTCCGGTTCTCGCATCAAGTTCCATCAGAAGCAGCCGGGATTCCGGCGTTCCGGCGGTCGTCTGATACTCGACCGCTCCGGTCAGCACGTAGTTGCCGGTGACCGGGTTCTGCTTGACGCAGAAGGCCTGTTCGTGGTAGTCGTTCTGGGCATCGCCGATCTCCTTGATCCAGATCACATTGCCGTTCAGATCGACCTTGACGGCGAGAATGTTCCTGTCATCGAATACGGGCGGCAGGTTATCGATAGGGCCCTGAAGAATCTTCTGTCTCCATCCCACCATAACGTATGCGTCCGGTATGCCGTCGAAGACGCCGTTGACCCTGTCGTCAACTTCGATAACGTAGCGGGCTTCTTCAAGGGAATAGTTGGGGCCGAACAGATCGTAGTCGAATGTCCACTGAAGAACACCGGCGGCACTCGTCTTCACCAGCAGGGCATCCCGGTATCCGGGAAATTCGTCGTTGCTCCATCCGGCGGTGATGTATCCACCGTCGGCGGTTTGTTGTACGCAGTATCCCCAGGCGGGGAGATCGGTCGGGGCATAGGTCTTCTGGAATTTGACCACCTGGGCGTCGAGAGTCGGGGCGTAGAAGAGAAAGGCTGCAAGAAGAAGCAGAGCCGGTCTTGCAGAGGCGGGAAGTCGAAATGTCTGTTGCTTGTTCATTTGTCGTCCTGAATAAGGGTTAACACTGTTGAATTATCTGCCGGCGTTGAACGCATCTTTCTTCCGGATCGCCGGCAACGGTGCCACAGCGGTGGCGCGTGTGTAGCTACAAAGGAAAAAATAGGAGGGGGAAGGGAGTGCTTCCCTCCGTTCCGACCACGTAAAAACCACGTAGTGTAGATGCGTGAAGCTGTTGGGCAGGGGTAGGGAACTACAATGAGGAAATAAACGAGTTGAGAGCGGGCGCCTGCGGTATGTCCAGCTTCTTTCGGATGTTGGTCCGATGGACCTCGACGGTCCGGACCGAGATGCCGAGGAGTGTGGCGATCTCCTTGGAGACCAGTCCGATCCGTATCAGCGTACAGACTTTCCGCTCGGTTGCGGTCAGTTGCGGATAGATTCGGGCAAGCTGCCGGTAGAACCGCTGGTCCACCTTCGAGATCTGCCCCACAAGCTGTCCCCAGATACTATCCATATCCGGGTGCTCCGGCGAGGATGAGGAATCCGATGTCTTCACGTTTCCTTTCGGCTTGTCATTCGACGATTGTTTCTGCAAGAGCTGAAGGGCCATTGTGGAGAGAGTGATGTCTTTCCGTTCAAGCGTGGCCCGGAGTTTCTGAAGGTCCTCCTCCTTCTGCAGAACTTCCTTTTGCAGTTCCGCAATACGTGCGTGCATTGCCACCTCTATCGCATCCTGAATTTTCTGCGCAGCGAAAACATTTCTTCTTCCCTCCTGGTGAAGAATGGCGTAGCGCAACGCTTCGGACAGATTCCCCAGGTTTTCATAGAGGATGGAAAGAATGTCGGCACATTCGCTCTGCCAGAGGGGATCATTCTGTTCTTCGGCGGCTTTCATCCCCTTCTCCCCGAACTCAACCCCCAGAAGATGTTCTCCCTTTGCTTCGTAGAGGATGGCGAGATTCCTGTAGAGGCTGATGTGGAAGTGGGTCGGTTCAATTTGCTGTAATATCTCCAGCGACTTCAGAAGACATCGCTCGGCCTTTTCCGGATTTCCCATGTCGAGGAAGGCCGAGCCGAGTCCGTTCCAGGCGTTTGCCTCACGACCGGCATGGCCGAGCCGATGGAAGACCCGCAAGGCGCGGGTCAGATGGTTCAGGGCCGGAGTGAAATGGTCGCGCCGCAGGTGGGTCGACCCGAGGTTCGAGTGGGCGATGGCGCTGCCGAGATGATCCCCTATCCGGTCGTAGAGCCGTATGGCGGTCTGAAAGTATGGGATTGCCCTGTCGAGGTCGCCGATCTGTCTGAAGGCCAGGGCGATGTTGTTGTACAGGCGACACAGTTCCTTCGGCAGATCTTCCCGCTCGGCAAGATCGATCGCCTCAAGAAACAGGGTGATGGCCTCGGCATGCTCGGTCTGCGTTTTGCGGATCAGTCCCATGTTGCTGAGCGTCCGGATGATCCAGAGAGTATGGCCACTCGATCTGAAGTATTCCAGATTCCGTGTGTGCAACCGGAGGGCTTCGTCATGGTGCCCGAGATGGTTATGAACTTCGGCGATCAGAAAGAGTGCTTCGTGCTCTTTTTCCTCATTCCGCATTTGCCGAAACAGGTGATGGGCTTCGCGAAGGTTGTCGAGTGCGGACGCATGCTTGCCGACTACCCCCTGAATGTGTCCGATCAGGCAGAGACTGTCGGCCGTCAGCGCGGCATTGCCCGATGAGCGGGAAAGTCGAAGGGCCGAGAGGGCGTAGTCAAGCGCGTCGAAGGGCTTCTGCCGTCTCAGCGAAGCCGCCAGCGCCAGCAGAATCCGGATCCGCTCCTCGTTGTGCGTTGCCGTCTCAAGCTTCTTTCGCAGGGCCTCACTTTCGGAGTGATAGGAGGTTTGCCGGGATTCAGGGGATGGTCTATCCATAGATGTATACGATAACAATGCACTCATGCCGCCACAGCGGAATGTCGGTTACAGCCGGAACCGGAAGATCTGCCGCAGGAAAACAATCTGCACTCCTCAGGCGGATCGTCCGCTACGTAGTAGACCCGGGAGTGAAAACCTCGTCACCGTTGCCCTGTGTACACCTGCCTTCTTTGTTCGACGGCTTTATTCTCTATGACCTGAAAAACGGATGCCGCATAACAGTAACAGCCGAAGTCGCGGCGCGGTAACGGATCAGCGGCGGGAAGCAATCCGGAAGAATCTACGCAGGCTGCATCTTCCTTGATTGCGGGAGGATATATCAGTAGTATCGTCCTTCTCGCCGGGAAGGTCTCCCTTTGCCGGTCACCCCCTTCGCGATCAGTCCCAGCATCACACCGGCCACAAATCCTCCGGCGTGGGCCGCATAGGCGATACCGCCGGTCGTCTGCTCGGTCTGCGCAACCGAACCGACCGTGGCCAGAAACTGCTCCGCCGCCCAGAAGCCGATCATCAGCCAGGCCGGCACGGCGATGACCGTGTAGAAGAGCCAGACCATTACACGGTTCCGGGCAAACATGACGATGTAGGCGCCGAGGACGCCGGAGATCGCCCCGGAGGCACCGACGCTCGGAATCGTCGAAATCGGATCCAGAAGAATATGGGCGGCACTTGCGGCCAGACCGGTAATCAGGTAGAATGCCAGAAACCACCAGTGCCCCATCCGGTCCTCCACGTTGTCGCCGAAGACCTTCAGGAAGAGCATGTTGCCGATGATATGTCCCCACCCGGCGTGCAGGAACATGGAACTGAAAAGGGCGTGCAGGTCGTTCCCGGCAGTAATCTTGGCCGGAACGGCACCGTACTCCATGATGAACCGGCTCAGTCCGTTGCCGAGCGTCAGCTCGTAAATGAAGGCCAGCACGTTCAGGGCGATCAGCCCGTAGGTGATAAACGGGAAGATCGTGATCTCGTGGTTTTCGTCGCCGATCGGAAGCATGGTGGTTCAATTCAAAATGAAAAATTCAAAATTAAAAAAGGGGATTGAACAGGTGTGGTGGAGCCGTAATGGTTCCTGCCCTTTTCCATCGGTGCGGCAAATATCGTACTGGAGGGTCTCCTTGTTTTGCATTTTTATTTTTCAATGAAACATGGTTCAGCCATGTCGGTTATTTCCGGTGAATCCACAGAATAAACAAAGTATGTATATCAATCTTTGGAGTACCATTATGGCATCCCGGATTCTACTTTCAGTATTTGCCCTCCTGCTGGGGGCGAGCCAGGCGTTTTCGCAGACCTTCTCGGTCGACGCCTACAAACAGTTCCTTCAGGAAAACAGTTCGCTCGATGCCGAGGGGCTGGAATCGATGCACGAGGCCGGTCTTTTCAAGCCGGGGGCGGCCACAACCTTTTCGTCGGCGGAGTATGCCGCCGATATCGACGGCGTCTTCGAGTTGACCGATTACGAGAAATCGCTGGTTGACCGGAACGGATTTATGGTCAGCGAGCGGCTTTCCTATCCGTCGTTCGGTGAGGCTCTTCATCATGTCTTTATCAAGGACCTCCCGGTCTTTATCTCTACCGATGCGGTTCTACACGCAGTCCACAAATCCTACGACAATATTCTGATCTCGGTCGAGGAAGATCTCTTGATCCCGAAGCTCGACGAGCTTCTTTCGGGGATGCGGGCCGAGTTGCCGAAGCTGGGGCAAACGTATGCCGCAGATCAGGAAATCCTCCGTTCGCTCGACGACGCCGACGTCTATCTGACCGTGGCCCTGAAGCTCCTCTCGGCCGATCAGGTCGACCCGGTCTTCCCGCGCAACAAACAGGTGGTCGGTGAATTGACGGACCTGATCGATGCGGAATCTCCGGCTTCCTACGCACTCTTCGGTGCAACGGGGCGGGCACTCGACTTCAGCCAGATGACGGTGCGGGGACATTACACGCAGAGCGAGGAACTGGGACGATATTTCCGGGCGATGATGTGGCTGGGACGGACGGAAATCTACCTGAGCAAGCCGAAAGGAGCGCAGAATCCCCCCTCGCCCGAAGATGTCAAGCGGCAGACGATTATGGGGGCATTGCTGGCCGAGGGAATGCGCAACGCAGGACTGAACGCCCTGCACGAGGAGATCGACCGAACCCTCCGCTTCATGATCGGCGAGTCGGACAACGTGACCCCGGCCAACATGTTCGATCTGATGGGCGAGGTGAATCTGACGAGCGCAATCGATTTTGTCGATGACGGCAAGCTCCTGGCCTTCCAGACGGCGCTGGCGAACAAGCCCTATGCCGGGCAGAGAATTCTCTCGCAGATTCTCTTCACCGATCCGACCAGTCCGGACAAGATCACTCCCGCGTCGGCTTTCATGCTCTTCGGGCAGCGGTTCGTGATCGACTCCTATGTGATGGCCAGCGTCGTCTACGACAAGGTGGCCGATCCGAAACCCCGGATGCTCCCCTCCTCGCTCGACGTCCTCTTTGCACTGGGGAACGATGCTGCGCTCCATCTGCTGGAGCCGGAACTCAACGAGTATAACTATGCAAAGCAGCTTGCCGGTCTGCGTTATCTGATCGATTCCTATGATTCGGAGTTCTGGAACTCGACGCTCTACACGGGATGGCTGGGAGCGATCCGGACGTTGAATCCGCCGAAGGACCGGAGGGATCTTCCGCGTTTCATGCAGACGGCGGCCTGGTGGCAGCAGAAGATGAACACACAGCTCGCCTCCTGGGCGCAGCTTCGCCATGACAACCTGCTCTATGCCAAGCAATCCTATTCCGGCGGGATCGGATGTTCCTATCCGAAGGGATATGTGGAGCCGATCCCGGAGTTCTACGATGCGGTCGCCCGCTATGCCGAGCGGGGGAACGAGATCTTCAGCGAGATGAATCTGACCCAGGTTGCCGCATATTTCGAGATGCTTGAGGAGACGAGCCGGACGCTGGAAGAGATTGCACGGAAAGAACTGGCTCACCTCCCGCTGACCGAAGATGAGGTGGCCTTCCTTCAGTCGACCCTTTCGCGGCAGACGATAGGGTGTGGAGACGTGATGTACACCGGATGGTATCCTTCCCTTTTCTATGGGGGCGATGCGGGAAAAGAGGTCATCAAGAAAGACCTGGTAGTGGCCGACGTCCACACGGCACCGACCGATGCTGTGGGGAACTTTGTGGGCTGGGTAATGCACGTCGGTACCGGATTTGTGAATATGGCGATCGTCACCTGCACCGACAGCGAGGGGAACACCACCGCCTACGCCGGACCGGTGATGAGCTATCACGAACACGTGACGAGCAACTTCAAGCGACTGACCGACGAGGAGTGGAGCGCGACCTATCTCGAAGAGATGTCTCTGCGTCCGGCATGGACGAACATCTATCTGGCCGGAAAGGACGGCGGACCTCGGGGAGAGGTGATTGCGCTGAAGACCGAAAGTCCGAGCAGCGTGAACGATCCGGTTGCCGGCGCCTCCCGCACCGGGACACTCCGGGCTCGTGCCTTCCCGAATCCGTTCGGCGAATCGACGACCATCGGCTTTGAGGTCCCTCCTTCGCTTGCAGGGGAGAAGGCGGTTGTCGGCATCTACAATGTACGTGGAGAATTTGTCGCCGAGCTGATGGAGAGAGAGTTGCCGCAGGGGGCGTACATGGTGCAATGGGACGGAAGGCTCTCTGATGGAAGCAAAGCCGCGAGCGGAGCCTACTTCTACAAGGTGCGGATCGGTACGGTCCAGACCAGTGGCGGGATCGAGTTGATGCGATAGGGTAATCGAACACAAAGAATAGAATATATAGTCCGGCCTTGCCGGAAGTGAGGAAGGAATTGATCAGGGGTTGCGCCGTCGTGCGCAACCCCTGTCTTGTTTTCCCGATTTTGCGTATCATCGTCCGGTTCGGCGGAATCCGTCAATTCATCTTCGTCAGATCGATTGAAATTTCTTCGCTCGCTATATCTCGATCCGCGCTTCTTCATCGCCCTTGGCGTTGTCGTCGTCCTTCTTGTTCTCGGCGAATACTGGCCGGTCTTTCTCGGACTGGGAAAAGCCGGAATCATCGTTCTCGGCGTGCTGACGCTTCTGGATCTTCTGCTTCTGTATCGGACATCCGAGGGAATGCGGGGGGTGCGGGATATGGCCGATCGGCTCTCCAACGGAGATGAGAACGAGATTCGGATCTACATCCGGAACCGTTATCCCTTTCCGGTCAGTGCCGTTCTTGTCGACGAGATTCCCTTTCAGTTCCAGGTGCGGGATGCCCGCTACGTTGTGAAGCTTGCCCCCGGAGCCGAGAAGGTCGTTCGCTACACGCTCAGACCGACCAGACGGGGAGAGTACGAGTTCGGAACGATCAACATCTACGCCCGCACACCGGTCCGGTTCGTGCAGCGGCGTTACCGGTTCGCTCAGGGGCAGACCGTGCCGGTCTATCCCTCCTATATCCAGATGCGGCGATACGAGTTGATGGCCCACTCCAACCGGCTGGCCGAGCTCGGGATCAAGAAGATCCGGCGGCTGGGACAGACGATGGAGTTCGACCAGATCCGGGAGTACGTCGTCGGGGACGACTACCGGCGGGTCAACTGGAAGGCGACTGCGCGGCGGGGGGGAGAGTTGATGGTGAACCAGTATCAGGACGAACGTTCGCAGCGGGTCTACAGTCTGATCGACAAGGGGCGCGTGATGAAGATGCCGTTCGAGCAGATGACCCTGCTCGACTACGCGATCAACGCAAGTCTGGTCCTCTCGAACATCGCGGTGGTGAAGCAGGATCGTGCCGGACTGATTACCTTCTCGAGTTCGGTGCAGGATATTCTTCCGGCTGAGCGTACCCGTCTGCAGATGCACCGGATCGTCGAGACGCTCTACAATCAGGAGACGGAGTTTCCGGAGACCGACTTCGAGCGACTCTACACGATGGTGCGGCGGAAGATCACGACCAGGAGTCTGCTCTTCCTCTTCACAAATTTCGAGACCCTTTCCGGACTGGAGCGGCAGTTGCCTTATCTGCGGAAGATTGCCCGGCTTCACCTGCTGGTGGTGGTCTTCTTCGAGAACACGGAGCTGCGGGAGTTGCTTGCAAGCAGACCGGAGACGACCGAGGAGGTGACGATCAAGACGATCGGAGAGCAGTTCGCCTGGGAGAAGCGGCAGATCGTAAAAGAACTGGAGCGTCACGGCATCCTTTCCATCTATACCTCGCCGCATGGGCTTACAGCGAACACGATCAACAAATATCTGGAGGTCAAGGCCCGGCGTCTGATATAGACAGCGCGCCTTGCACCGGGTGATTTTTTCCTCTGCGAGTTCCCGGCTCCCTTTTCATCTCGTTTCGTATCCTTATCTTCACGCACGTTATCCTAAACCCGAACGGCGATTTCGTGTCAGTGGCCCGAATCGCCGTTCCGGCGGCGATAGAACCGGCACACTCACCAACTTGACCATTGAGGATGCCGAGCACTATGAAGATGATTCGAACATTTGCCTTCATCGGCGCGCTTGTTCTTTTGACCGGATCCTTCTCGATTCTGAAGGGGCAGGTAGACGACGAGGCATTGACCGAGGAGGAACTGAACACCGCCCTCGTCTACGAATTCGACAAGGACTTTGACGTTGTTTTTGAAGGGGTAAAGAAGGGACTGGAAGCGGCCGGCTACGAAGTCGACTATGCCAGCAAGCGGAAGAAGCTGATCGAGACCAAGTTCAAGGTTCTGGCACCGGAGGACGACTTCTTCGACATCATGGAGCAGTACGGCAAGATCCCCTACGTCCGCTCACCGAGCTGGAAAAACGGGCGGACCCTGGTCACTGTGAAGCTGGAGGAGAACGGCACCGGCACCACAATCACCGTCCAGGCGCAGTTGAGCGCCTTCGAGGAGCGATTTCTGAGAAAGTGGCTCTACTGGGCGTCGAACGGTGTGCTGGAAGAGGAAGCCCTCCAGGCCATCGTCACCGCCGTCGAATCCGAAGATGGATCGGAGCTGTAGAGTCTCTCCGGCGGCAATCAACAACAAGAATAATCGCAAGAGGAAAACGCCCGCGTCAAGCGGGCGTTTTCTGTTTTTGCTGTGACAGTGTTGTCAGTGCCGACGATATTATGCTGATCAAGTAGCCCAGCCTCTACGTTGATGGTGGTGTGTTGTGGTGAAGAGAGAGGACGATCTCTACTTCTACAACTACAGGATGCTGCTGGCGGTCGAGGAAACGTTCGGCGATATCGACAAAGTACAGGCCCAGCCGAAACGGATGTGGTTGCCGTGGCGGTTCCCCGACTTTCCTTCCAAATTGCGATAGCTGCGAGGATTAAGAAAACGGCAACCTCAATGTTAATGCTGCGTGCTGACCATAGCGGCACGTAGCTACCGGAGAAGCTGACCGCTCATTGCTCAAAGCTGATTGCCCACTCCCCCACCCCACGAAACCTCTGAAGACTGAAGACTACCGGAGAAGCTGACCGCTCAAAGCTCATAGCTGACCCCTCAAAGCTCACCCCCCCCACCCCACGAAACCTCCCCTCCCATGACTGCCGACCAGACTTTCTTCCGTATCTTGTTCTCTCCTCATCTGTCGTTTCAAACCATCGGATCGATCCGGACTCTGAGCCGTCCGTTACCGCTCCGCCGGTTGCCGATATGAATGAAGGCACGATTTTTGCTTCTGTGAAGACGTTATGCGATTTCTATCTCTTTGCTCGGTTTTTTCGCTTTTTCTGATCCTTTCCGGAAATCTTCCGGCGCAGGATGTCCGCTATATTTTTCCCGACATCGGCGCGGCGGGAATGAATACCTATGTGGAGATTGTGGCTGCCCACAACTCTGCCAGGCCGTTCGGAAGGGACAGTATCTACATGAACGG
>CBFGQN010000033.1:0-14637 GCA_965650895.1 uncultured Ignavibacteria bacterium
GGATTTTGCAGGCTGCGCGCTTCCGGGTGGACTTGAGTGGCATGTGGCCGTCTGAGGTTTCCGACATACGCTATCTTTGATGTGCCGGGCGGGTTCGACGGAACGAGATGCCGGCGAATGCACGGCGGGGAGTTACCGGAGCAGATGGGACGACCTGAACATACATCAAGTGATGAATCGATGAGTGCCAAGTTTCTGGTGGAAGACACATTAATGATTACAGGACGGGGACTGATCATTGTCGGTCAGATACTCGAGGGAACACTCTGGATCGGAAGCCGGGTCCTCCTTCCGGATGGGACCGGAGGTTCAAAGATTGAACCCGTTACCGGACTGGAGTCAGGGCACGGCCGAAATGAAGACGGTACGGTGAGGGGATTTGTCGGCTTGCTCATCGGTCGGATGGAAGAAAGCGAAATACCGGAAATGCGCAAGCGGCTTGTTCGCGGTGACGAGCTGAATGTCATGGGGCCGGAACCCGATCGGTGAGAGTAGGGGATCAACCGTTCCGACTGAGGGACGGCCCGTCGCATCGAGTAACCGGGGGCGTCATGCTCCGGAGAAAAAGCCTGCAGAATATTCGTCCTGAAGGGGCGACTGAGCCGGAAAGCCTCATTCTCCCGCTCCCCGGGTTCCGATAATACATAGCTGTGCACGGACGGACTCCACAGTTTTATCTGAAGAGTGTGTAGTTTCACTGTGTTGTGCAGGATATATAAACAGGATTCACCGGACAGGAGGAACAATGAAAGCGACAGCATCAGTAATGGCCCTGACACTGGTTCTGGTATTGGCCTGCAACGGGCTGAGCGGAGAAGAAAAACCGACAGGGAAGTATATCAACCATGAACTCGGACTGGCGATAAACCTTCCGAAAAGCCATGGAGCCGAGACGAATCACGTCGTAGCGACGCTGATGCTCCCCCCTTCAAACGGCTTTGCGCCGAACATCAACATCATCGCGCAGCAGTATGACGGGACCATTGAGGATTATCTGGAGTTGTCGGTAGCACAGTTCAATCAAATGAAGTTGCAGCTTGTGCAAGCCGAAGTGGTGGAGGGAAAAGTCTTGTTTGAATACAGCGGCTCGATGAACGGGAGCGAAAAACACTGGTATGCGAAGGGGATCCGGAAAAACGGCAGCATGTATCTTGCAACCGCCACCGCGTTGAAGGAGCAGTGGCCGGATGTCGGCAAGTCGTTGATGGAATCGATCGATTCGTTCGGAGAGGATGGTGAGGGTGAAGCGGAATAAGTATCTGGCCGAAGTGGAGCATGGGGTCTCCCTCCGGCCTCGGTAACGGCCCCTCTCAAGTCATTAGCCATTCTACAGAAGAGCGCAGAATGATTTCCCTTGCGGCACTGATCGAGTTATACGAATACAACTACCGGGCCCAACACCGCCAACTGGAAGCATGTGCCCTCCTGACGCAGGAACAGTACGAGCGCGAACTGACAAGCAGCTTCCCTTCCGTCCGGGACACGTTGGCTCATCTTGTGGATGGTGAGGAATATGCTCTGCACCGGTGGCAGGGAGACTCGCGTGAGGAGATCATCGCGGCCATGGGCTTCGCAGGTGTTGACGAGCGGAAGCGACTGTGGCCGGAGCAATTTCCGACGTTCTCTGTTCTGAGGTCTCGTGCGGAAGAGGTGGAGGCCGAGGTCAGGGGGTATCTGAAGGGATTGACGGAAGAGGAGATCGGGAGAGCGGTTCGGTATGTGGACCGGACGGGACGTGCGTGGGACTATCCGCTCGGGCGACTCCTGATGCATCACATCCTCCACCAGACATATCACCGCGGTCAGATCACGACCCTGCTTCGTCAGCTCGGGGTTCAACCGGCGAAGATCGATTATCTGGATATGTTTGATGGTGGGGGTGTGGCCGGAATGGTTGGGTGACAGGTGGCTGTGCTTAAGGAAAAACCCAGCCACAAAAGCTGGCTATTCAATTGTCCTGTACTTGAAAAGATTACTATGTTGCTATAGTAAAGTTCGTTCCATTAAAGTTATCGAGTGTGTTAACATGGCAGTCAAACACGAACCGACTGGAGTAGTTCACAAAGGAAGCAAGGGCGGAACAACAGGTTGCGGAGTCGACACCAAGAAAAATCCGTCTCATTGGGTTAACTCACATTCAAAAATTACCTGTGACAAGAATGGGTGCAAGAATTGAGTCTCATAAGTTCATAAGCAGCGCTTCTCAAGTCTTTAAAATTCCACCGCTGTTTGGCGGCTGAGTTCCAGCTTTTAATGGAATGGCTTAATCTGCTGCGCATGCTGACGGCGGTTCATCAACTTGGCTTCGTACGAGCTCCTCGTTGCTCGCCCTGGCGCACGTTGAAGCCGTGTGCCGACCTTCCTATTTGCTATTCTGCAACTTCAGCCTTCAGACGGGTCTTCCGGTGTCGGCGAGTTCGGCAGGTCGTTGTTTCGAGCCGATGTGTGTCTCGGCAAACTCGATGCCTGTCAGTAGATTGTGTAGTTGCTCCGCATCCTGCGCCGATAAACAGTCAATCGTTATACTCTCATTGCCATGAACCATACTGAAATCCGACCGCTACACCACGATGACCTGCCCGCCCTGCTCCGGCTCTTCGCGCAGCCGGATATGGATGGGGATCAGGTTCTCCCGGAGTCGGGGGCACGGGAGGTGCTGGACCGGATTGCCCGGACGCCGGGGCACCGGATATATGTGGCCGAGATCAACGGCGAGATCGTCGGCACGTTCACCCTCATCTTCGTCCGGCACCTTTCGCACGGCGGTGGCTGCTCAGGCGTTATCGAGGACGTTGTCGTCCGCTCCGACCGACAGGGGGAGGGGATCGGCCGTGCGATGATGGAGTACGCGGCCGGTCTGGCGCGTGAGGCCGGATGCTACAAGCTGGTCCTGAGCAGCGGTCTCCACCGCCCGGGTGCCCATGCGTTCTATGAGGGGCTGGGGTATGAGCGGCATGGGGTGAGTTTTTTGTTGAGGATTGAGCCGGCATTATAAACGCTGATAATGAGACCGTAAACTTTCCCCCTCCAACTCCTCCACCCGCTTCCTGAACTCCCGCTTCGGCATTCTCTCGCAGAGGGCTTTGTAGCGGCGCAACGCTTCGGCGCGGTGGGGGGTGTGGTCGGGGTCGAGCTCGGCGAGGTGGTAGTGGAGTTCGGCCAGTTCGATCTCCGAGGTCGTCTCCTCCAGCATCCGGCGGAGCTCTTCGAGTCCGGCGTCGGTCTTCCCTTCGGCGACGGCGATCTGCGCGAGGAGGATGCGGGCGGCGGTGATCGAACCGTCAACGGCGATCTCGCGGCTGAGCGTGAGGCTCTCCTCGGCCCGTTCCCGTGCTGCCCGAAGTGCGGCGCGGGTCCATTCCTCTTCCGGTTCCGGTGCAATCCAGTCGCCCAGATACTCGGGAGCCGGTCCTCCCTCCGACGCGGTCTCCAGCAGCAGCCGGGCGACCTCCCGCGTCCACTGGACGATGTAGTGGGGAGAGGGGATTGTCCGGTGGACCTCCAGCGCGAGACGGAAACATTCCAGCGCATCCGCACGGCGATTCTGCACGGCATAGATCGTCCCGGTCCGTCCCATCGCGATCCCGACCCCGAACGGGTCATCCAGCTCCCGGCTCAACTCAAGCTGACGGGCGTAATAGTCGAGTCCTCTCTCGGGGCGTCCCATGTCGGCGTGGAGCGCTCCGATGTTGCTGAGGGCGCGGGCCGTCCTGTAGCGGTCGCCCAGTTCCTCGCTCAGCGTCAGGTACCGGGTGAAGCATTCAAGTCCTTCCTCGTAGCGTCCCTGTTCCGTGTAGGCCACGCCGGCGTTGTTGAGTGCGGCGGCCATCCCGCGCCGGTCTCCAAGCTCCTCGCTCAACTCAAGATAGCGGTCGCAGTAGGGGAGGGCTTCGGCGTAGCGTCCCTGTTCAAGCAGAAGCGCGCCGATATTGCCGAGGGTCGTCCCGATCGACTGCCGGTCTCCGAGTTCCTCGTGTGTCGCCAGTGCCCGACGGTAGTATTCGAGTCCCTCCTCGTATCGTCCCTGACCGGCGTGGATGATGCCGATGTGACCGGTGGTCCGGGCTGTGCCTCGCCGGTTCCCCAGTTCCCGGCAGAGCTCGAGGTGACGGTGATGATGCTCCAGCGCTTCAGTGTAGCGACCGACCGAGGCGTGAATGACGCCGATATTGCTGATGCATGAGGCCATCCCTCTGCGGTCTCCGAGTTCCTGATGGATTGCAAGAGCCTGCGTGAAATACTCCAGCCCCTCCTCGTAACGGGTCTGGATCATGTACACGTGCCCTCTTCCCGCAAGGGTATAGGCCGTTGCACGGCGATCATTCAATTCGCGGGCCAGCCGGTCGGCGGTTGCCAGATGTTCGAGTCCCCGATCATACTCTCCCCGCAGAGCACAGGTGCTGCCGGCTCCCAGATGAGCCTCCAGCTGTCGCCGGGTATCTCCCGCCGATGCGGCGAGGTCGGCCATCTCCGCGTGGAGTTCCAGCACCATCTCCCAGCATCCGAGGAGTTCCAGAAGATCGGCAACCGCCCTGAGCGTCCCGATCGGATCCGATTGCCCTTCTCCGGCTCTCCACGTCTCCAGTCCTGTCCGAAACGCTTCCTCGACCGAATGCCCCTTCTTCATCAGTCGCGACCAGTGGGCCGGCAGTTCCCAGCGTTCAGGACCGGACCAGAGGAGGGAGACGATGTCGGGACGTGACAGCAGGTTCTTCATGCTCTGTTCGTCGGAGCCCTGATCGTACTGCCACAGCAGTTCGCGGACCGAGCGGAGTGCGGGGAGGGTTCGCCGGAAATGCCACGCAAGTTTTCCGTGCATCCGTTCCCGCTGCGTCGCATCAGCCAGGTAGCGTTTCTCCACGGCGCGGCGCAGGTAGTCGTGGAAGAAGGTCAGGCTCCCTTCACGCCGGACAAGGTGATATTCCAGACTTCCCAACATCGTCGACAGCTTCAGTCGGGGCAGGCCGGTCAGTTCCTGAAGGTCGTTCTCCTCCAGTCCGGACCGGCTGCACCACATGAAAGAGAAGACCTCGGCCACGCTTCGCCGTCCGTGATCCTCTTCCATCCGCTCCAGCACATGCTGGAACAGGTCCTCGGTTCCGGTGGAGTCGAGATAGCGGTCGATCTCCAGATCGAGCGTATCGTGCCAGGCGGCCAGACGGAGTTCCTCCAGGACCGTCCGGAGGAAGAGGGGGTGGGCGCTCTTGATGTCGGATGAAATTTTCCTGACCTGCTCGGGTGACAGGGCCTTGTGATATTCGGCCAGGAACCGGACGGTTACCGCCTCCCGTTCCTTCTCGTTCAGAGGTTGCATACCCAGAGTCTGCCATCCCCGTTTCCGCAGGTCTACCAGTGTTCCCTCGACGGTACTCGAGATGATCAGCTTCACCCCTTCGGGCATCACCGGCGGCAGCCAGTGGAGATTCAGTCCTTCCCCCTGCAACTGGTTGACTCCGTCGATCACCAGCAGCAGCGGTTTCCCGACGGTATACCCCAGCCAGTTGGCGAACTCCAGTTCGATCTCCTCCGGCTTGTCGGGGGGCTCCTCGCTCCGGTCGAACCGCTCGGCGATTTCGGCCATGATGTGGCGCATGATCGTCAGGTGATCCCCCGCTCCGGCGCCGATCCCCACATAGTGCTCCACGATTTCCAGTTCCGGACGCCTCCGTCTGAGCTGTTCGCACCAGAAGCTGATCAGCGAACTCTTTCCCGATCCGGACTCGGCGTAGAGGATCATCGGGACATTCTCTTCGGCGGCGAACCAGTCGTTGAGTTTTCCGAGGTAGACCGAATTCGGGATGTAGGCCCGGCGGCGCGACTCGGCGAAGATGCGGTGGCGGGTGCGTTCGCTCTCCAGCGGGGTCAGCGGGACGACTGCGGCGAAGTCACGTTCGATGATCTCTACAAGAGCGTCGTAGGCCATCTCTCCGAGCGTCCCCGGGTCGCGGTATTCCTCGACGGGAAGACCGGAGGCCCGGATTCGTCTTTTCAGGTCTTCAAGCCGCCGGAGCTCTTCGGATGCCTCCGCGTCCGGTTCGTCGGTGGGACGGTGTCGCCGGAAGAAGAAGAGGGAGCCGGAGCGTGCCGACTCCGGATCGTTCAGCGCGCCGTGGCGCATCTCCAGATCGATCACCGAACTCCCCTCCAGTGCGGCCTCTTCCAGCCAGGGGTAGTTCGCGAGGAGTTCGGGGTCCTTGTAGTATTCGTGGAGTTCCGGGATGTAGCCGTAGCGATCACCGGTGATGCCGATGAAGTAGGGACGGCAACGGTCGATCTCCTCAAGGCAGGCGCGGATCACCTGACCGAGCGCCACGTCCTCGTCGGTCAGTCCCCAGCGCAGGTCGATCTCGGTAAAGATGATCCCCCGACTCCGACAGAGGGCGCGGATCTCCGGAAAGATCTTCTTGACCAGATGTTCCCGTTCCTCCTGCATATCGCGGAAGGTGGAGCTGACGAACAGACGGAGTTCATTGTTCCGGCTCATATCGGTCTCGGTTGCGGATTGTCGGGCAGACGGAGATGTGATCCGTCCGGGAGGGGAGAGCAAATATACGGTCGGTTCCCTTCCCGTCCATCCGGCCCTTTTATCCTTTCATACCGCTGGTGACGGAAGCCGTCGATAGTTGCGCGCTCGGAGGATTCCCGCTTGAAGGGGAGAATCGCCGGTGCCGTCATTCCTCCGTTCAACCAATCGAACTATATTTGCAGCACCATGACGAGCCGCCAACACTGGTCCCCGAACGCCCGGCGCATCGGCATTGCGAGCGCGATCGCTACCCTTGTGATCGGATTCCTCTACGTCGCCGTGATCGTCTCGTGGCTGATCGTCGAAGCCGTGCCGGGTGAGCCGATCGGCGACCCGTATCTCGCCCTGATGGAAGTTCTCACGATCATATCCGCCCTGGCTCTTCTGGGTCTTGTCAGCACTCTTCTCCGCTTCGTCAACCCCGGTCGCCGGGTGTTTGCGCGGATCGCGTTTGCTCTGGGAACGCTGGGTGCGGGACTTACCATGACCGTCCACTTCGTTCAGCTTACGGCGGTGCGCCAGTTGTGGCGGGCCGGTCAACTCTCCGACTACCGGTTGATCTGGCCTTCGCCGATCTTCGCGGCGGAGTACTTTGCGTGGGATGTTCTGATCGGACTTGCCATGATCGCCGCCGCTCTGGCACTGACAGGAAGCAGCCGGGCGCGAGCTGCCCGCCTCGTTCTGCTGTGGGGCGGCATCTTCTGCGTTGTCGGCGTCGTCGGTCCGGCCTCCGGAGAAATGCTTCTGCAGAACATTGCGGTCTTCGGCTACGCTCTGCTGCTGCCGGTCGGTGCCGGTCTGCTGGCCGTTTTGTTCCGGAATACGGCGGCCGATTCGGCCGCCGATTCGGTTCCCGATCGTTCACCCGCAGAAAGCCGGTCTGTGGAAACCCGGGATGTTGACCGGAGTGCCGGAGGTCGGCTGTGAAGGCCCAACCGATTTTTGTATCATTGGCACGGTCTATCAGATCCGTTCCATTCATACGCCGCAACGCGGCTCGTTTCACAGGAGGAAGGACCATGAACAGGATTCGGACGATTTGCGCAGTTGTGACAGCAGGCATGTTCGGCGTGATGATCGCCGGTTGCGGCGGGTGGGAAGCCGAGGTCGAGACGGAGGTGAAAGCCGAAGTCAACGCCGAAATTGAAGATGTCGTCGCCCAGCACATGGTGGGGGAGGCGTTGCTTGCGGCCCACTTCGTTGCCGCTGCCGAGCGTGCCGGTATGAGTTCCGACGAGATCGATGCGGTCCTGCGTGAAGTTGCCGACAACTCGGCGATCGACGAGTTCTGGATCACCGATTCGCTCGGCCACGCCTACCTGACCAACACCGGGGTCGACTTCACGTTCAGTCCGGATTCCGCCGCCGAACCGCAGGCCTCCGCTTTCTGGCCTCTGCTTGAAGGGAAGGAGAAAGTGGTGATCCAGAAGGCACGGGTGCGGGAGATCGACAACCGGGTGTTCAAGTACGTCGGGGTTTCCGGCGTCGACAAGCCGCGGATCGTGCAGGTCGGGATCAGCGCGGAGGACCTGGCCGGAAAAGGGTCGGGAGAAGTGAAGGAGGTCGAGTGAGACGACGGTGCTGAGAAGTGCGACCGTCGGACAATCGGGTCACGGGCATCGGTGGATATTCCGTCTGCACGAAAATCTCCCGGTGCGGTCCTTGCATTTATCCTCTCACCCCGTGTAATTTTGCCGTTCAAGCAATGGCTGTAGAATCAGTCCGGTCAGGTCGCTCTGATGCGTCTCTCCGGAAACCGACATACTCCGCAGGCCGTCGACCCCCGATCAGGTCTGCTGAGGAATCCGTCCATGGTATTTCAGCAAACGTCGGATCATCACAGACAACCGTACACCACTCTGTTTCCGGTTCGCGGCAGCATTGCGCGTGGCCGAGGGGCTCTTTCTTTGTCCGTCAGATCCTGTCGGGACGGTTGCCGAGGGGGCGGTGCCGTCTGCCGGTCGGCCCGGCGTTCGTCAAGGCTTGCCATATAATACATGCATACGATCTTTCTGCCCGTCAAAGGGATAACATCAACCAATCTCATGCTTATGAAACATTTTACCTGGCTTCCCGCAGTGCCGGCAACACTTCTGCTGTTGTGTGCAACCGAAATTCTTGCCCAGCCCACGTTCATCAACAAAATTCCGATTCCCCCGCTGATCGACGCCGCCGACGGCACCATCGAACTGGAAATGCGGGTGACCGCCCACAAGTTCAATCCGGGTAATCCCTCGGATTCGTTGAACGGAGGGGCGGAGCAACCGAACGGCATCACCACGTATACCTACAACATTGCGGGGGATTCCACGATGACGCTGCTGGGGCCCACACTCAAGTGGCACACCTACGAGAACACCGTCATCACCGTCAAGAACCTGCTCGGTGCCCCGACCACCACACACTGGCACGGAGCCGAGGTTCCGTCGATGATGGACGGAGGTCCGCACCAGGGGATCTCGCCGGGGGAAACATGGAATGTGAATTTTCCCGTTCTCGACAGCGCCAGCACGATGTGGTACCATCCGCATTACCACAACAGCACGGTGCAGCAGGTGCAGAAGGGACTGTCGGGGATGATTATCGTCGAGCGGGAGGATGATCCGCTCCGCACCGTTCTCCCCCACACATACGGTGTGGATGATATACCGGTTATTCTGGGGGATGTCGGTTTTACCGGCACATCCAGTCCTTCCACCAGCATGATTATCGATTCGATCAAGGGGGTTCGACCCTACAACCTGGTCAACGGTGTGACCAATCCCTACATCGAGGTTCCGGCCCACGTGATCCGTCTGCGCATCCTGAACGGTTCCACCCGCAAGGGGATCTTCTTCGGAGTCTCCGATTCATACGAGGATCCGTTTTCCA
This sequence comes from uncultured Ignavibacteria bacterium, assembly GCA_965650895.1. Lineage (GTDB taxonomy): Bacteria > Bacteroidota > Ignavibacteria > OLB7 > OLB7 > JAGWAZ01. The sequence goes on from CBFGQN010000033.1 coordinate 9,398, forward strand.
ATCTGAAGGAGTTCTACCTGATCGCCAGCGACGGCGGATATATGATCAATCCGGTGGCGATGACCACGCAACTGAACGGTCCGGGAGAGCGGGATGAGATCCTGATCGATCTGAGCGGCTACGAGCCGGGGGATATCGTCTATCTCAGCAACCTGAAGGATTCCATTCCGAATTTTGTGATCGGAAGTCCGCAGAAGGCGCCGAACGGAGGGGGACAGGATACGACGATGGGGAACGCGTTCCTCCAGTTGCGAATCGTTTCGGACGACCAGTTCCCCGGCTACACACCGGTTACGTCGTTTACCCCCTTCACCACCACCTGGTCCCCCGGTCTTTCCGATACGTCCGACATCGCGCGTCACCGGCTGAAGCGACTGGTCAACATGGGAGCGGGGAAAGGCTTCACCATCGACAGCACGACGTTCGAGATGATGATGATCAATGACACGGTCTGCGTGGACACGAAGGAGATCTGGGCGATCAGAAACGTCTCGGATATCGCCCATCCGTTCCACATCCACAAGATCCAGTTCCGTGTGCTGGACGTGACCGATTCGACCGGCGCGCAGCTCGATCTGGCAACGCTGGGCATGAACGGTCCAAAAGATGACGTTCTCGTCTATCCGGGCTGGACGTTGCGTTTCCTGGGGCAGTTCGATGACTATCCGAGTTCTATCGAGCCGATGAACAGCTACATGTACCACTGCCACATCCTCACGCACGAGGATTCGGTCGGCGGCGGGATGATGCACCAGTTTGTGGTAACCGACGAAGGTGAGTGCGTCAGCACATCGGTTGCCGAGACCGGGAGCGACAGTCCGGCGATGATTCTTCTTTCGTCGGAGGGGAGACTGATCCTGCGGGGAAGCTCGGCATATCCCGGCACGTTCGCCATCTTCGATGTGGGGGGACGCCGGATGAGCAATCAGTTGCTCCCGGCGTTCGACGGTGATCTCGAGATCAGCACCGTCGGACTCCCCGGCGGGGCCTACCTCGTGGAGTGGCGCGCAGCCGAAGGGGTGAGTACCGGCAAGGTTATTCTGGGGAATTAAAAAACCGATCCGTTGCAGACCCCGGTCCTCCGAGGGGCCGGGGTCTGCGGGATCAATCCCCCCTTGGTGGTATCTTTGTGCCCTTCGTGTCCGCCGCGGCGGACACCAAGAGCACGAAGAATCACCAGGGCAGTTCCTGATTCGACAGGTATGTGAACGCCGCTATGAATCACCGGATCACCGAAGAAGACCACCGAACCCTCGCCGTCTGGGCCGCCGACTGCGCCGCCCACGTCCTTCACTTTTTCGAGGAAGCACACCCGGAGGACAGTCGCCCGCACGACGCGATAGAATCCTGCCGCCGATGGGTGCGGACCGGCGAGTTCGGCATGGCTGCCGTTCGCAAACGTTCCCTTGACGCCCACGCCGCCGCCCGCGAAGCCGAAGAGGGGAGCGCCGCACGGTTCGCCGCCCGGGCCGCAGGTCAGGCCGCGGCGACGCCACACGTCCCGAGCCACGCGGTCGGTCCCGCCTGGTACGGCGCGAAGGCTGCCGATGCCGCCGGAGTTCCGGGGGAACGTGAGTGGCAGTACGCTCGCCTGCCGGAGCATCTGCGGGAATTTGTCCGGGGGCTCGGAGAGGAGCGGCCGGGGATTGCGAAGGTGTTGCGGTATCCGGAGAAATGATCCTGATCTTTCCATTCAACAGACCGCACCATGAATCAGACCCTTGGTCCCGTCATTCCCGACCGCAAATCCGGCACCGAACCGTTCCACCACAACGGCCGGTCGCTCGGCTTCGATCTCCTCGACTTCCGGCAGTGGTCATCTTCCGATCTTCTGAGCAACACCATGCGGGGTCTCCTGGCCGAATATCTTGTTGCCCGTGCGCTCGATGCCGCCGAACGGGTTCGGGTGGAGTGGGATCCGTTCGATGTCATCACCGGGGAGGGAATCCGGGTGGAGGTGAAATCGGCGGCCTACTTGCAGAGCTGGCATCAGAACGCTCTCTCGACAATCCGATTCGGCACCCGTCCCACATCCGCATGGGATGCCGCCGCCGGCACGTTCGCCGACGAGCGGAAGCGTCAGGCCGATGTCTACGTCTTCTGTCTGCTCGATCACAAAGAGAAGGCAACGGTCGATCCTCTGAACGTCGCACAGTGGAAGTTCTTCGTCCTCTCCACCGAACGACTGAACGCGGTTCTGGGTGAGCAGAAGAGTGTTGGGCTGAACGGACTGCGATCCATGGGGGCCGAAGAGAGCGATTATGAGAATCTTGCCGGGGCGGTCAGAAGGGCGGGTGCGTAATGTGCCGACTTCCACACAATGAACAATTGCCGTCGTGAACAACGAATCTTTCAGTCCACTTACGACCTTCCTCCAGCGTATTCCCGCCGTTGATGGTCCCGTCGGCACGGGCGGAACCGACAGGGAATGGTGGGTAAAATTTAGGATCGATACGGCTCATCCTCTGGCCTGGTATGTAGTGCAGGAACTGGGACATGTCCTGAATTATCTCTCTCCCGACAACCGACTTCCGACTATATTCATACCGGTCTCTCCTCCGCCTTACATGAATGGAGGCCCGGACGAATTCCTTTCGTGGGTGATCGAGTGTCGCGACCCGGAGTTCAGTCCGCAGACCTGCGCCGAGTGGCTGGAGGGACGGCTCCCCCGGCCGGTGGAGGATGAAGGGGAGTGGGGGGATGGGGAGGAAGATTGACCGTATTGCGATGCTTGGAACGATGTGATTATCGCTGATCCGGCAGCTTGTACGTCGTGTCGGGAAAGCGTGTAAGGACTGATACCATTCCCGTCAAAAAGAATCCGGATAACCCCATGAAACTCCAGGACCAAAACGCAACCGACAAAGTCTTCGTACGCCGCGTCGGGGTAATGATCGAGTCGGGATTGATCGGACCGAACCATTATATACCGTGGGCCGATGAGGTCATCGGGAAGCTGGAGAAGCCTCCGCTGTGGATGCTGAAGCTTGCCGCAATCCGGTATCCTCCGCACGCCGTCGAGGCGATCAATGCGTTTGTTGATGCCGATCCGATTGAAGGATTTGATCGCAGCCGGTACGAAGAGGAATATCTGGCCTGTCTGTTCCTGCGCTACAGACGGAGAGAACTCTCCTGGGCCGGGTTCCTTGACGAGGCGGGACGATTTACCGATGCCTGGAGCTGGGACCATGATTGCGAAGAGTTCTACTATCTGCTCAACGTTCTGGAGGAGAATGAGTATGCCGAAGAAGTGGAACTGAGTCAGTGTGCCGAGGTTGAGGAGGAGTTCCGGGATGCCGTTGCGATGATGGGGGTGTTGTATGAGGGGTTTCTTGGGTGCTGCAGGAAGTATGTGACGGAAAAGGGAAGAGAAGAGGAGGCTTGAAAGTTATGTCGTACTGAAGCGGAACCTCGGTGGCGTACAGAAGTGACGGTTCGGATGTGACAGGAAGGCATAATAGTTCAAGAGATATCACTCATGAGAGAATAACCACAAAAACATCCGCCGCAGCGGAGGCACGAAGAATCACCAGGGAACCCTACATACTTGACACGTTGGTCCCATAGTCAGCATGAGTTGTGATCCATGAGCAATATCAACTGGGCCTGCTTCGATTGCCGCGTTACCGTCAGACGCCCGGCGGAGCAGAGCGGAAAGGTCTCCTGTCCGACATGCGGCGAGGCCTGCTTCCCTCTGGGATACAGGATCCCGGTGCCGCCGAAAGATCGGAAGCGGGAGTGGGAAGACCTGCGCGATCAACTTGTCCGTGAACGTGCGGAGCGGGAGCAGGAGGCATCCGAAGAAGCCGTTCGCCGACGGCATGAACTGGAGCGGGAGATCGACCGTCTGGAACGGCTCCCCGCCAATGAAGGGAGAATGCGGGCGATACGGTTGTTGCGGCGACGGCTTGGGGAACAGTAGTCCGGGAGAGACCGGTATGAGGAACTTTCACTATTTGGAAATTGAACAAGGGCTTGTCGAGATTCGATCAGCAGTCGTCTCGCATTGGATTTCTTTCGGTGAAGGTCAGTGCCTTATGTTATGTGGGGAACGAATCGGACAGACTTGGTGCACCTTCGTGTCCTTTGTGCCTTCGTGGTGAAACATCCGGGCCCTCGTCGGCTTACCACAAAGACACGATCCGCCGCGGCGGACACCAAGAATTCACCAAGGTTGCAGATCACAATATCGGGAAGAAGACCATAGCGTTTTTTTTACTTCAGATGACTTCTCAATCCTGTGACTTCTACGGAATCACTTCACGGACCACTTCCTCATGACCCGAACCGCAGGCTACTCCGGCACACCGTTAGTGAAGAAACTCGGCATCAAGCCGGGCTTCCGTCTCAAGACAAGAAACGCACCGAATGATTACCCGGCGATGATTGAACCGCTGCCGGAGGGAGTCAACATCTCCTCGCGGCTGAAGGGGCCGGTCGATATGTGGCACGTGTTCTCAACATCGCGAAAAGAGCTTGAACCGTTGCTCCCCCGATGTCTGGAGGAGATTCATGCGGACGGTATGATCTGGGTCTCGTGGCCGAAGAAGTCGTCCGGCCTCCCTTCCGATCTTTCCGAAGACATCATCCGCGCGATCGCCCTCCCCCTCGGACTTGTCGACGTCAAGGTCTGTGCGGTCGATCAGGTCTGGTCCGGATTGAAGCTGGTTGTCCGCAGGGAGAACCGGCGGCGGTAGCCGAGGGGGACAGAGAGGAACGGAACGTCCCGTATATTTGCCCGACGCCGACTTCGGCGGTTTGCTACGATCACCATAAAGCCCGTGCATTCCCTGATGACCATTCGCGAACATCTCGACCGGAAGCGGCACTATTGCTGTTCTCCAATCCGACCATCCGCTTTATGCTGCTCCTTCTCGGCTTTGCCGTGTTCGCCGGTTCAGTTGCAGGGCGACTCTATCTGATCAAATGTCCCCGATGCGGAGGACGGCTCGGCATGGCCGATGCGAGACAGCCGTTCAGGAAACCGCAGGAAGCGAAGTTCTGCCCGTACTGTGGTGTGGGGCTGGATGAGGAGATGTAGAGAAGAAGGTACTCGACCCCGGTAGGCGCCACTCTTCAGATTGCACCATCAAGGGGAGTCGATAGTTACGAGCGTGCATGTGAAGACCGGGAGAAGAAGGATCTGCAACCGGATCAGGTGAAGCCGTGGAAACCTGAGCTTTCCGTCGCACCTCCCGGCGCACGCTGAAGACGTGCGGCTGCCGGGTAACGTAAGATTA